>DYTA01000059.1 GCA_020726205.1 Nitrosospira multiformis | reverse complement strand
GAGCTTACAAGAACAGTGGCAGTTCCGGTAACACTACTAGGTTGTGAAATTTGCATGGTTGATGCAGGGCCGGAAGTGGTTGCTGAAACCGTTGGATTTTGCGTAGTTCCTGCTGGTAAAATAACGCTATAAGTATAGGTAGTTTGATTAAAAGTAGGATTTAATGTTCCTGCACTGGGAACTAATGTTGCTAAAAATGCATTAGATTGAGCTGCAACTGAAAATTCAACGGTATAAGTTTTAGTGGTTGAACCATCTTCTGCAATAACTAATACGGTAGCAGATCTTTGTGCTTGTGTTCCGGTTAGGTTAACGGCTTGTGTAATATTTACAACGGCTCCGGCGTGATTGGCTGTAGCCGATACGGTTGGAACTGAAGTTGTTCCATAAGGTAATTGAACTGTATAAGTGGTAGTTTGAGGGTTGAAAATAGGGTTTAATGTTCCTTGACTAGTAGTTAAAGTGGCTAAGGTGGCATCGTTACTGAATGGGTTAGTGCTCAAAATTTCAACAATTTGACCATTTGAAGGAACCCAATAGGTAAGTCCACTAGGTAATGTAGCAGGTGGATCGTTAGGTTGAACTTGTCCAACGTTTGCAACATCAGATGCGTCGTTAAATCTTACGGTTTGTAATTGAATTTTTTGTTTCGTTACTTTTACTACGAAGAATCCGGCAAATTTTCCTTGATTTCGTGTCCAATTAAATGCAGCATTCGAATTATAATAGGTATAAAGGTTTCTTAATGGAGCACCCCAGCATCCTTCACCCGCATAAACACAACCTGTGGCATCTTCGCGAATAAAACCATTATCACTTCCACCTGCAGAAGAAGGAATTACAGGCCAAGTAACTTTTTGAACATGTGTGTGTCCCTCCATGGCTAAACGAACTTTATATTGAGGAAATAAAGTTGCCCAACATGAAATGAGTGATGACATGGGAGAGTATTCGCCATGTGGAACTAAAGGAATATGATATTGTGCTGCTTTCCAATAAGGCTCACTAGCCGTGCCTGTATGCAATTGCAAATCATTTGTTAACCAATTTAACTGAGTGGCATCACATTCAATTTCAGAGTTTAAATTATAAATTCTTATTAAATTTCCTCCAAATGTTATGGCAAAATAGGCATTTGAATTAGGTACATCAAACAATTTATCGATATCTTCGGATAATTCATGATTGCCAAAAACTGGAACAACAGGAGTTAATCTCCCTTCTTGCCCAATAGTTAATTGCCAATCGGTAAACCAATCTGTCCATTGACTATCGCTCGTACCTGTAAATACATAGTCTCCACTAAATGCAACAAAGTCCGGTCTTATTTTTGGTACTAGTGCATTTCCTCTTTGACGACGAGTTCTACATTGGTCTGCTTCAAATTCAATAATGGCAACACCCGTTCTTGTATCACCTCCCGATATAAATAATATGGGATCATTAGGATCGTCAGATGAAGTTTTAAAACTCATTCTTGAACTGGTTCCTTGATCGTCTTTAATTACAAAATAATACTTTGTATTAGGCGTTAATCCGGTTAAGCGAGCAAAACGGTTATTCATGGAGCGATGCGAGATGGTGCGGTCAATGCCATGATTTAATGGGTATTGACTATAGTTTGTGCCGAAGTCAGTTGTCCCATAATATACTGTAGCATTGGTTGATGTTCCATTATCTGCCCATCCAATTACAATTGTAGTTGAAGGGTCATCTCGATAGGATGCTCGATAAAAGCGTGTACCCGCAAAAATGGATGTGCTAATGAGTAGCAGAACTATTGAATATACAAGTTGCTTCATGATTATTTGTTTTTAAAATTTATACTGAAGTCTAAAAGTAAATGCATCATCTTTAATATCTCGAGTAAATCCCGGTGATGGCATTCGTCCTAAACGAATATCGCCTTGATATGCTTCAATATCTACTTTTTCGTTTTGAACATGCTCATAATAGATGCAAAGTTTTATGTTATCATTTACAAAATAGTTGAACCCTATACCTATGGTTTCAAATTTCACATCGGCAGGTGAAACATAAGGCTTAACATAAGTAGGATCAGCCGAATATAATTCTTCATCGTAAGTAATGTCTTTCCCTTCAATTTCTGAATTGGGATCATACCAATCATATTTAAAGACTATTTGATGTTTAGTTTCGAATAATTCTTGAATAAAGTATAGGTAACCTCCATTGAAACGTCGTATAAAAGTATGATGAAATTTATTTACAGGACCCACACCAACAGGATTATAGGGTTGGGGTTGATCGTACATGGGCCAAGAAACGCCCATCATTGGACCTGTAGGACTGAATGTATTCATGCCATTATGAATAATATAGGCTTGCTCAACATCTTTGTATAGTACAGCAACAGGTTGTGTTCCCCAAATATATTCACCTCTTATAATAAGTTTTCCAAAAGGAGATTTAAGTGTGAGTTCCCCATCTATTCCCATATAGTCACGATTTACTTTACCTCCCATTGTTCCTGCTGCAAATGAAGCAGTGGTGTCCATTACAAAGGATTTTTTAGTTCTTCCGGTTGAATCTTCAACATCTTGAAAATTATAAATATAATACTTCGTTGTAGTGTTCGAAGAAACAGTATCAACAGGCTCATGTATATGATTAATGTATCCTTTGTAAAATGAGAATCCGATTTTTGCCTTAATTTTGCTTTCTTCTTTACCAAAATCAAGTCCAATTCTTCCAGTCCAATCTTTGTAATTGTCTGTTTCGTATGCTGTTCCATTGCCATTAATTACGGCTAATTTTGCATTTAAAAAATATAATTTCGATTCTTCCGGCATTTTAAATCCTAAAGCAAATCCCAAGTCTCTTTCGTTTGGGAACAAGGTTTGAACGACTCTTGAACGTTCGGGTGTTTCGCGCAACGAAGATGATAATTCAATTTCTTGTCCAAAGGGTCTATTAAACATACCTGCTGTTAAGGTAAAACTTTTTATAAATGGCTCAGTATAATCTAAATACACATCTTTAACCCCTAACCCTCTTTCTGAAATATCAAAAGAAAAAACCGCTTTATGATTTTCTCCTAAATGCTTTAAAGCAATTCTTCCACGACGTATAGTAAATCTGTCGTAGGTAAAACGATTAACAAAGTTACCTCCCGAAAAGTGCGCAAAATGTTTGGTTGCTGCGCCAGTAGTATCAGGAATAAAAAAATGTTGGTACTGTGCTTGAACATAACCTGTAAAAACAAATCCTTTTTTTTCGGATTCCTTTTCTTGTCCAATTGCATTAGAAAAACTAAAAAGTACAATAATTAAAATTGAAGTTATTTGTTGTATTTTCATGTAACGTTATTTTATTTATCACAAATTTACCCGTTACATGTTGCCTTAATATTAACTATGCTTCATGATAAAGTTAATTGAAATAATGAAAATACTTTATACATCAGGAAATTATGATCTTTGATTGTTGGTAGTTAAGGTAAAAGAAACGAAAAGTCAACAAATAATTTACATTATCTGATTTTAATTGTTCGTATTATAAAAATGTAATAAAAACAAAAAAGGCCATTATTTTTAGTAATGACCTTTTTAAATGAGTTTTAGAATTTTAATTATTCTTTAATTATCTTTTTAATAAACACATCGGTATCATTTTGGATTTTAATAAAGTATTGTCCTTTTTCTAGGTCTTTAAACGGAACAATAACTTTTTGCTTATTATTTACCAATATAGAAGGTGTAATTGTTGAAATTTTGCGTCCGGCAGCATCAAATACTGTGATATTCATATTATCTAAATGGGTTGTGAATTCAATTTCAACATAATCAGTTGCGGGGTTGGGATAAACGGAAAGGAAAGTTAAGTGAGCCAAATTATTTTGAATACCTGAAATAGTATCTATAAAAATACCGCCGATTTCGTTAGTGGTATCTACAAAGAAATTATAGTTACTTAAATCTAATTTTGCTCCAATTGTAATGTTTTCGTAAGTGGTAATTTGAGGTATACCGGGAATTTCAACTTTAAGACGATATCCGCTACCTGCAGCTAGATTTCCAAAACCATAATTTCCGCTATTATCTGTTATTGCACTAGAAATAGGTACATCGTTAGGTTCTTGTTCTATAAATATTTCGGCACCAATTACGGGTTCGCCCACAGCCTTGCCTTCACCATTTGAACTGATTCCTTTGTCATCGGCCTCATAATAATTAATTTCGCCACCTAAACTGTATTCGCCCGGTGTAGCGGAAGTGTATTCTATCATTACAACATCAGCAGTAACTACATCACCACATGCTAAATTGAGTACAGTTGAAACGTTCCAATTTTCAACATTGGGGCTATAGGTATTCATAACGGTAGGATATTGCATTGTATTATTATTCAATGCCCTTACAATATATACTCCGGGAATAAGTTCAATTTCGTATCCATTAGATCCAAGTGTTTGCTCAGTTAAGTAATCAAAATAGATACTTCCGTTAGGATTATTTCTTTGTTCAAATACATTAATTATTGCATCTCCACTATTAAATGTTCCACCAGAATATGTAACTTGACCGTTAATAATTGGGTTAGCGTTTTGCATGGTCAATACAAAAGAATTTGAAACTGTACATCCGTGTGCATCAGTTAAAGAAACACTGTACGTTCCTTCTGATAAATTACTAAATGAACTTCCTGTATGTGTAGGCGTCCATGTAATTAAATAATTTAATGTGCCCCCTGTTGGATTTAAAATAATTTCGCCATCATTATTTAAACAAGTAGGTTGATTTACTGTTTCGTTTAAAACTAAAACATCAGGTTCAGTTATTATAACTGGTGTAACTAGTGTACAATTATTGAAGTCAGTAACAGTAACAGAATAAGAATCGGCAACTAAATTTAGAACCGTTTCTGTAGTTCCGGTATTACTCCATAAATAAGAATAAGGAGCAGTTCCACCTCCTGCCGAAATAGTAACAGTACCATCAGATAATCCGTTACATGAGACGTTAAGTTGATTTGTAACATTTGCAGATAATGGAGCAGGTTGTGTGATAGTAACAGTAGCAGAACCGGTACAGTAAGTAGCGTCAGTAACAACAACCGTCCAAATACCTTGACCTAAATTGTGTGCATAGGGGGTTGTTTGAGCAGGAGCAGGGGTGTTCCACATATACGTATAAGGACTTACACCTCCAGTAGTTTGAACTGTAGCAGACCCATTAGCGGCGCCATTACAAGTGATGTTGGAAGAACTTATTATGTTTGCAATAATTGCATTGGGTTGACTTATAGTTGCAGTTGCAGTTGCAGTACATAAACTGGCATCACTTACTGTTACAATCCAATCTCCTTCGTTTAATGAAGTAGCGGTTTGTGTATTCTGAACAGGTACTGTTCCCCACGAGTAGGTATATGAACCTGTTCCACCACTTGCATTTGCAGTAGCAATACCATTAGAATATCCGTAGCATGTAATGTTACTTGAACTTGTTATATTTGCTAATAATTCTGTAGGTTCAGTAATTGTAAGATTTGTAGTAACAGTACATAAATTTACATCAGTTACAGTTACATTCCATGTGCCTTGAGGAAGTCCTGAAACGGTTGAAGTGGTTTGAGCAGGTATTGGGTTATCCCAAATATATGTATAAGTTCCTGTTCCTCCACCGGCAATAACTTCGGCAGTACCATTGATTCCACCATGACAAGTTACGTTTGTTTGATTAATGATACTCGCTGAAACCGCAGTTGGAGCCGTTATTGTAACAGTAGTTGTTGCTGTACATAAATTTTGATCGGTTATGGTTACGGTCCATAATCCTTGACCTAATTGTGCTGTCTCTGTTGTTTGAGCAGGAGCAGGGTCGTTCCAAATATAACTATAAGTAGTTCCGGTTCCGCCACTGGCAGTAACGGTTGCAGTTCCATCGGTATATCCATAGCAAATGGGGTTAACCTGAGAAGTTATTGTTGCTATTAATTGAGTTGGTTCTGTTATCGTTACAGAAGTTGTTGAAGTACATAAATTTTCATCAGTAACCGTTACATTAAAAGTACCTCCGGCTAAATTTGCTGTGGCTGTGGTTTGATTCGATGGATCGTCCCAAAGATAATAATAATTGCCGGTACCTCCGGAAACAGAAACAGTTGCGTATCCTGTAGGAACTCCGTAACATAAAGTGTTCATCTGATCTGATATACTTGCAACTAATGGTTGAGGCTGTGTTATTGTAAATGGGTCGATATAAGAGGAAGACGAACATCCATTTTCGTCCGTAACAAAAACCGTATAATTTGTTCCATAGTTTAAGTTTTCAAATAAACCGGTTGAATTTGTGATAGTGGTTGAACCATCGTATAAATCAATATAATAAGGCTGTGTGCCACCTTGAACATTTAATTGAATAAAAGGATTAGAACCAGGGTTACAACCTGAATTTATATGAACAATTCCGGCATCAAGAGATGCTGGTTCAGAAATTGTGAAATTAAAAAATTCTTTACAAGTAGTGGGTTGTGTACTGGAATTAAATGCAAAATTATTGGTTACGGTAACGGTGTATGTTCCGGGAGGAACATTAGCATAAGAATTAGGATTATATTGGTCATGACTCCAATTGTAACTAAAACTATTCGTATAATAGCCGCTTCTAACTAATTCTTCTAATTCAATATAGCCATAAGTTCCATAACATTCTGCGTTGTCTGCTGTTTGACTTGTAATAATTGATGGTCCCATAGTTTGAGGAACGGTATAATATGTCCATGATAAAATAGGGCAATCTGGCATCATAGGATCATTAACGGTAACCCAATAAAAGCCTTCTTCAAAAACATTAATAGTATCACTTGTGCCACCCGTATTCCATTCGTAAGTGTAGGATCCCGAATTACTATTATGTCCTTCAGCTGTG
>DYTA01000058.1 GCA_020726205.1 Nitrosospira multiformis | reverse complement strand
AAAATCTGACTTTTACCAATTCTGCTCCAGTTCCATTTGCAGATGCGACAGAACCTACAATTTAACTTATATTTGATTTTTATGTGTTTTGTCAAAAAGCATTTTTACTTTATTTTATCTGATGATATACTTTATACTAATCTTAATTATTTATAAATTACTGACAGTTCCTATGAAAGCATTAAAAAGTTATATTGATAATAATGGCAGACTAGCTATTCCCGCTAAGATTAGAAAAAAACTCCATCTTAATGTTGGTGATGAAGTTTCAATAAAATACTCTGATTCAGAATTGGTTGTTTCTACTTTTCACTCCAATATAGAAAAAGCTAGAAATATTTTAGATAAATACAAAAATATAGATTTACAAAAAGAATTAAAACTAATGAGAACAGAAGATGCAGATAAATTCTAAATCAAAAAATAAGAGACATTTACTAGATACGTCTGCTCTCATTGCTTTATTAAAAAAAGAACCTGGCTATGAAAGGATGGAAAGTATTATTGCCAATAGCGCTATTTCATCAGTAAATTTATGTGAACTTGTATCCGTTTTAGCAAGATCAGGGATATCAGACCTTGATATTGACGAAATGATTAAAGATATTGTGCCAGAAATCATACCTTTTTGTGAAGATACAAGCGTCAAGGCCGGTAAACTACTTACTCTAACTAAAACTTATGGATTGTCTTTAGGAGATAGAGCTTGTATAGCAACAGGGGATTACTATAAAATGGAAATCCATACTACTGATAAAGTTTGGTTAAAACTACAGCCACAAATAACGGCAAAAATCACAGTCATAAGATAGATCTAATGACCGGCAAAAATATAGGCTATATCAGAGTCAGTACCGCCCTCCAAAATCTTGAGAAGCAACTTGAGGGCATAAAATTGGATAGAAGATTTACAGATAAGGTATCCGGCAAATAAGTTGATCGCCCCGCTCTGCAAGAAATGCTCACATACGTACGTGATGGCGATACCGTAATTGTTCACAGTATGGACAGGCTAGCTCGGAATGTTGATGATTTAAGGCAAATTGTCAAAGTCTTAACGGCTAAGTAAGTGAAGGTTAAATTTATCAAAGAGTCACTAGAGTTCACCGGCGAAGATTCCCCTATGTCCAACCTACTCCTTTCAGTCATGGGCGCATTTGCAGAGTTCGAACGCACCTTAATCAAGGAACGACAAATGGAAGGTATAGCACTTGCAAAGAAGCGTGGTGTATACAAAGGTAGAAAGGCTGCCCTATCAGACGAGCAAATTATACTACTCAAAGAACAAATCGCACTTGGCAATAACAAATCTTTGCTTGCCAAAGAATTCGGCATCAGCCGGGAAACCCTCAACAAATATTTAATGGTAGGCGTTTAGAGTAGGACTGAACTTTGAGCGTGCTTTACGTGCGCTCAGTTCAGTCACTCTTCTATCGATTTGTCTCAACTCTGTTTGAACTTATACACATAGTGATCTCACTATATCTTAATCAAAAATAGAATCCAAAATATCAGATATTGTGCTTTTAATATTTCATTAATATGGTCGCTTCTGCTGCCCGAATCCCCATAATTCTCTATCTTTAGGCATGGGAGTATGTCAAGGTTGTTGCTATTTCGAGTGCATCAACCTTTGTACCTATGGTCAAATAAATCTTACATGGCTTTGATATAAGACAATACATAAGGCATCATAGTCTAACCCAGGATTTGATTTTAGAACTTAAAACAACCTAGGACTAAAATATTTTTCTTGTCTTTAGTTAGGAGCTTGATTAAATTGGGATGATATCAATTTAATGTTGGAATTTTTATGTCTAAACAGCGAACTAAACAACAATCTAAACAACAACCTCGGGAACTTCGTGATCATCAACACAGTGCATTATTCGATGAAATGACAGAAGATGAGGCGCTTATTGCTCAATGCGAAGCGTCTACACAAGCATGGATAAAGCATAATGCTAAAATAGCTGAAGGCGCTGTGGATGAGATAAATGAGCTAGACAAAGCTTCTAAAAGTAAAACCTTAGCAAGTGGAGAAGATTTAGAGACAACGATTGAACAATTAAGAGCTTCTTTAAAAGAAAGAGATCAATTATTACGCGAAAAGGATATACAAATAAGTAATTTGACTAGAGATTACAGACATGTCAAGGACGCTAATATTCAATTAGTAAAAAGTTCACAACGTTTGAACGAAGAGAATGCAGGTTTAAAGCAAGACAAATCGGATTTAAGGTACACCATATTAATTCTAAAACAATCTCAGGTTGATAAAGCTGCTAGATTAGAAGAAGTTAGTAAATTAGATTATGATACACTAAAAAGTCAATTTGATTGTATTCAAGAACAAGAAGACGATAAGGATAGCCCATTATTAGGGGCAGATAATAGTGAATGGTTACAATCCTGAAATAATTGTATAATAGAACGAGAAGGGTGTAATGAACTAGTTTTTCCTTTTTGCATAACTGCTTGCCAAAGAATTCGGCATCAGCCGAAAAACTCTCTATAAGTATTTGAGGGTCATTTGATTATTAATTCATTCAGCTAAAATGCATTTAGTTTGTTATAATTTAACAGGCTCTGCTGCTTTTGGTTAAACAAAACCTTACATTTGAAAAGTTTTTTAATCTTTCCGCTTTAGATGGGTTCTGTTGCAAATTTAGAAGGAAAATAAAGCAATCTGTAAATGGCCGATTGAGAACCTAAGAATTAGAAATTTAGAGATATAATTTGCTTCCTAATTTTACACAATATTTTTTCTAAAATACACCAGTTCTGGAGTTAGATATTCTAAGGATTGGTGCATCCGCTTTTTATTATAAAAACTCATATAATTAGTTATAGCATTTTTTGCCTCCTTTACAGTATTTAAAATTATCAAATATATTTTTTCTTGTTTTAATGAACGCAAAAATCTTTCAATAAACACGTTATCCAACGCTCTTCCTTTGCCATCCATACTAATCTTAATTTTGCGTTCGGTAAGTGCAGTAATAAAATCTTTAGAAGTAAATTGTGACCCTTGATCAGTATTAAATATCTCAGGCTGGCCATGCTTTTCAATTGCTTCTTCAAGAGCTTCAATACAAAACTCATTTTCTAAATTAATAGACACCCTCCAACTCAAGATATAACGACTAAACCAGTCAATAATTGCTACTAAATATACAAATCCTTGTGCCATTCTAATATATTATATCAGTACTCCATACTTGGTTTACTTTAGTAATTTCAACTCCTTTTAAAAGATATGGATAGATTTTATGAGCTTGGTTGCGCTTACTTAAATTCATTTTAGGATAAATGGCTTCAATTGCCATTATTCGGTAATAACGACTTACTGCTTTACGGCCAATCAAAACCCCAGATGGAACAAGATATTTCGACATCCGCCTTGCTCCTAAATACGGATGTTCTGTATAAATTTCGTCAATAGTTTTCATTATTTCTAAGTCCCTTTGTGTTAAACCTTTTGCCTTGTAATAATAAGTAGATTTATTAATTAAAAGTAGATCGCATTGCCTAGCAATCCTTAGATTCCTACAATTATTATCGATCATATTTCTCCTAGTTTCCAAGTCCAAACAACGCAGATTTTTTTTTTCAGCCAGTCACGCTTTACGCTTAACTGACCTATCTGTTCATATAGTTGTTTTATTAGGTCTTGATTATCTGGACTCCTTGTTGCAGGCTTAATTTGAAAACCGTTTACTCTATTTAAAGAGATTGCCTAAACCTTTCTTAATCAGATTTTCTGCTCCTTTATTATCTGGTGCAGGTGAAGGAGCTGCTTGTTGACTACTACCACCTATAATATTCTTTAAAATATCTCCTGCCCCGCCTTTGCCTCCTTGAATTTTATCTATAACCTTAGTTAAAACATTTTCTACCAAATATTGTTTTAACGCTTTAGCGTCTACCCTACGCTGTATATTATCTAAAGGACCATAAAAATGAACACTGAAAGGAGGTAATTTATGTCTATCTACTTTAACAGTAGAATTAACATCCAAATAGTACTTTGGAAGGTCAACCTTTCCTTCTGCACCAACATTTACCGCTGGAGCATCTAACTTAAAGTAAGTTAAGATACCAATTCCTTGTTTAATTATAACGTTTGCTTTTAAATTATTAAACGCCGTCTGACCTCCAGAAAAAGATGTATCTAGTAAATTTATAATACTGGAGAGATCATTCATTTTGTCTAATGCATCTAATACCTTTTGTAGATTCAGACCATTTATTTTACCTTCTGTGCCTACAAGATTAATGTTACCAGAGAGATTGTTTATATACTGATGCTCACTTGTGCCAAATGATTGCAATTTAGATGAGAAATTAAAATTCCCTTCTGTAATTTTTATTTCTTTATAATTTGGAACTACATCTTTAAGCTTTGCTTCTTTTAGCTCAGTATTTAAAAGAATTTCGCCAGTCTTAGCTATTACATGCCCATGTGCTTCTATAGAACCTCCATAAATACGCCCTGAAAGAAATTCAAGATTAAGCTTACCACTTGCAAGCTGAAGCTTAGATTTCATACTATCTATATTTAATGGTGCTTTAGTAAGTTTTGGGATAGATATTGTAAAGATTGCATCAAAAGTGTTTAAAAAAGATAGATCAATTTTCTCTGTAGACCAAGGTACACCAGACTTTTGAATAGCGGGTGATACGTTTCCTTTATTACTTGTATTCCCTTGATTACTTGAATCATTCAAATTGATTTCTGAAGTAACTAAATCAAAAATAATTTTTGGTTTGTTGGTCAAATCTATGTTAACTTTACCATTTAAAGATGTCTTTTTCTTATTGATAGTAATGTCAGATTTATTTAATATCATTTCAAAGACAGGCATTTGTCCCGAAATAGTATGCGATAATGAAAAAGCTCCGAGAGCAGCTGAAGCTTCTTTTTGATTTAAAAGTTGTTTTAAACTGTTACCAAGGTTTTGACCGTTTGCTGTTACGGTAAGATATGGTTTATATGCACTTGCAGTGTCCACTTTACCAACAATATGAGTATCAATTCCTGATAGAGTAAGGAGTGTATCTGTTTGCCAGATTTTAGCTTCTTCACTACTTTGTCCTCTAATTTTTACTCCTGAAATTCCAATAGGAGAATTTATTCCCAATAACTTCATTAAAGTTGATCCTTTATTGGTCTCGAGGTTATAGGATAAATTTAGTTTTGGTTGCCAATTTATCGTAACATTACCATTTAAGTTGGCTTCTCCCAACAGGAGAGAGATGTTGTGGACATCAAAGGTATTTTTACTATACGTTACTGAAGCTCCAAGTGAGATATTATTACTCAAAAGCAAAGGCAAATCCAAAGAGTGGATTTGTAATTCTTCTAATAAAGGCTTTAAACTTTGTGTTTTTATATTAATTTTATATCCTTTTAGCGCTTGGTCATTAGTAACCTCAGCAATAATATTACCTGGCACTATGTTTAAATTTAAAGTAGGTATCCTTCCTTTAAATTTATACCCACCTTCTCCTTTAGCCAGTATCTTTCCCATTGAAAAATTTAAATCGCTAAGTAATATATTTTCCTTATCTGCAGTAATCCTAGTTTTAAGGTTGAATTCTCTATGTAATCCTAGGGGTATCATAGGAAAATAGTCACTTAAATGTTTTGCATTACCTTGATACTTTATATTTCCTGCAAAACTTAAATCATCTAAACTAAATTCTCCTGCGAGAGTAGCTTTTTCTCCTTTTATTTTACCTTCCGCCATTATGGGCATCAACGGTTGATTAGCATTAATTGAACCATTAATTACAATATTTTCCTCAAAAATTTTACTATTAATAGTAAATTCCATTGGCCCTTCTCCTAGTAAATTTTTAATTATTAGATTTATATTCTCAAAAGCAATTTTTTCATTGTTTTGAACGTAAATAATTTGGCCATTTTCAATTATTAAGCGTTTTATAGAAAAAGGTAATTTAGGTATCTGTAGTGGCGTAGGATTATTAGTAACAGAATTCTTACCGTTGGTATCCGTCTTTAATGTTTGAAAGTCTTTACTATTATTTTGTTTTTCAAAATGAATTTTAGGATTCTCAAGCACTATATCTGAAATTACTAATGTACCTGTAAATAATGGTAAAATAGCTAGAGTTGCTTTTGCTTTACTTACTTTAAGTATGGGAAGCTTTTGTTCATCAGGCAGCCCGGAAAGTTCAATGTCAGATAACACTATCTTAGGTGCAGGTAAGATAGAAAAGGTTATTGTATCTTTAATTATTAAGTCCCTTCCGGTCTCGGATTTTATTTTGGCTTTTATATCTTCTTTATAGTGGTCTAATGAAATTAATAAGGGGGTGACTAATAATGCTAAAATAAGAACTAGAACAAGAAATGCACTATATTTTAAAAATTTTCCCATCACCTTCCTCTGTATCTTGCTAATATTCTTAATATCCAAACTATAGATAATATTTCCCTAAAATCATACTTAATTCCTTATATTAATTTTGTTAATAAAAAAATATTTAAGAATGCACATACTGACAGAACAAAAGACAGCTAAGTTGGCAAATCAAAGCTTAAGGATGAGAGTTAGTCGAATTAAATCCATTAGGGGGCTTTATGGGCTAACGCAAGTAGAGTTTGCGGACTTGCTAAACGTTTCTTATCACACTTATAAGAACTGGGAAATTGGCCATAGAAGACCTTGCACTTCAGGTGTAGCCTTATTAAATCTTGCTGAGCAGAATCCTAAGATTCTTCTAGAAAAATACAAAAAGACTTAGCGCTGCTTAGGGCGGGGTATTATTCTAGTTAGAAACTAACAATATAGCATCCCGTTATGAAGCCTAGAGATTTCCATTACCGACATTTTTTACCCGAAGTAATATTGCAATGCTTAAGATGGTACTTAAGATACCCAATCAGCTATCGTAATTTAGAAGAAATGATGATAGAGAGGAGTTGAGGTTGATCACACTACTTTATACAGACTACTTACTACTCTAAGCCTTACTCTACCTCATGGCGAGTTGATGAGACCTATATTAAAGTAAA
>DYTA01000057.1 GCA_020726205.1 Nitrosospira multiformis | reverse complement strand
TATTCTACATGTATTTTATCCTGAACTAATGTCAGAAATTGCGCAGTGTTTAAATAATTTTGAAGATTGTCCTGATCTATTTATTTCTACTGATAGTGAAGAAAAAGCTCTACAAATTAGATTATTTTGTCAGCAATATCCAAATTGGAATTTTGATATTCGTGTGGTAGATAATCGTGGTCGTGATATTGCACCAATGATTATAGAGTTTCGAGATGTATTCTATAAATATGAGTATTGTTTACACTTGCATACTAAAAAAACTCTTCATAAATCGGCAGTTGCTAAGTGGCGAGAGTATTTATTTTATACTTTATGTGGAACAAAAGAAATTGTTTCCAGTAATTTAGCTCTAATTCAACATAAAAAAATTGGATTTGTATTTCCTCAAAATGTTAATGTTTATCGGCATAATTTAAGCTGGGGTCATCGTTTTAGTAATGTTCAACAATTATTGGCGAATTCAGCAATCAATATTTTTAGTGATACATTACTTGAGTTCCCAACTAGTACAATGTTCTTTGCTAGAACAGAAGCATTAAGAAAATTAATTGACCAAAATTTACAAATCAATGATTTTGATGCGGAAAACTATCAAATTACAGCAACGTTAGCACATGATATCGAGACTTCTTTACTTTATTTTGTTGAAGCTAGTGGTTATCGTTGGGTAAAAGTAAGTTATAACCATGGTAATATAATTAATATACGTAATTTACAAGAGTTAGACGCTTATCTTGATAATGTAGCGCCATGTCTTTTAATCAGAAGAACTGTCGAATTAGAAAAATTAACCCTAAACAGTAGTGAGGTTAGCTTTATTAGAAGAAAATTATTTAATGCATGGCAAAAATTAGTCTTTCGATATTGGATGCCAAAGCCTCCGTTGTGGTTGCAAATTAAATACATGAGTGATTTATAATGCGTGAACCTCTTGTTTCAATTGTTGTTGCTTGTTATAATGGTCAGCAATTTATTGAGTATCAGATGTTAAGTTTAGCATCGCAAACTTATTCTAATTTAGAGGTTATTATTGTTGATGACGCTTCTAGTGATGGCAGTTATGAATATTTAGAAAAATACGTTAAATCATATCCAAATTATTCTTTGGTGCATAACTCAGTAAATCTTGGATTAGTAGCAACATTTGAAATTGCCATAAACATTGCTCGTGGCGAGTATATTGCGCTGTGTGATCAAGATGATATTTGGTTTCCAAATAAAATTGAACAGTTAATGGCTAATATTGGTAATAATTGGTTAATTCATTCTGATGCAAATTTAATTGATGAAACAGGGCAAATAATTAAGTCATCTTATTTTAATTCATGTAAGCATCATATTAATAGCTATGCTCAATATTTAATTGAAAATAATGTAACTGGTTGCACTGCATTGTTTAAAAGAGAGCTATTTAATTTAATCGAAAATAAGTTTCCGTTAGGCACAACTGTTCATGATCGAGTTTTAGCAATTTTGGCATCAAAACAAGATAAGCTTATTTATTTGAATTTACCTTTAATGAGTTATCGTCAACATGCGAATAATCAAGTCGGTGCTATTTCACAAACTAGTATAACCGTAAGTGCACAACGTCATTTGCTAGATTTAGATGCTTTAGCTAATTTAGATTATTTTAATAATGATGTTGATTTATATTTTGCACAACAATACTATAATGTAATTCTAAAACGAAAGCCAATTAATTATAAACTAATGGTTTGGATTCAACAAAAATTTGGTTGGATCTGGTTACTTAAATATTTAGTAAAGTTAATAATTAAATGAAAATAGCAGTTTTTGCCCATTATGATAAATATAATCAAGTGCAAGAGTACGTGAAATATTATCTAAGTCAATTAAGTGCAGTATGTGATGAAATAATCTGTGTAACGACATCTGCTTTATCAACTGATGATATTCAGCAACTAAAGCTATATTGTTCTGATGTTATCTTGCGTGACAACTGCGGACATGATTTTTATAGCTATAAAATTGGTATTAATGCGATTGGTGATTTATCAAAAGTTGAACAACTAATTTTATGCAATGATAGTTGCTATGGTCCAATATTTGATTTGAAACCAATGTTTCAACGAATGAATGTTAGTAACGCTAACTTTTTGGGGATTAGTGCGTTATCTCGTCCACAGTTTCATCTACAAAGTTATTTTTTAGTTTTTAATCAATTAGTAATTAACTCTCCTCAATTTAAGCAATTTTGGCAAGATGTAACTATTTTGAAGAATAAAGATAACATTATTCGTAATTATGAAGTAGGATTATCTCAATGTTTAATTAAAGCTGGATTTAGTTGGAACTCTATTGTTCCACATAAAAATTACTTACTACCATGGTATAAAATAATACTGCGTAAGGCTTATATTTATTGGTTTGAACGAAAATTTACATTAAGTCGTTATTCGTGGAAAACGCTTGGGGAGCCATTAGCTCGAATAGATAAAACACTGAGTTTATATGATTATAGTATACAAAAATATCAATTACCGTTGATTAAAAAATCATTATTTAGTGATAATTGGCAAACCGCACAACAAATTATTGCTAATGTTGAACGTTATAGTAATTATCCATGTAACCTTTTTGAAAATAAATAAAATAATATGGCAAATATTGGTATTGTGACAGTTACTTATAATAGTACAATTGTAATTAAGCAGTTTTTGCAAAGTCTTAGTAGGCAAACATATCATGACTGGGTATTATATCTTGTTGATAGTGCATCATCAGATGATACATTAGATTTAGTGGCTAAATTTTCAGACTTACCTATTTATAATCTTGCACAAAATACAAATGTTGGATTTGCCAAAGGATGCAATATTGGTATAACACAAGCATTGCGTGATGGATGTGCATCTGTGATGTTAATTAATAATGATGTTGAGTTTGATGAGGTGTTTTTAGAGTCATTGGTATTACACTCAAAACTGAAGTTAGCTGATATTTATGCGCCCAAAATGTTATATTTTCAACCACAAAATAAGATCTGGGCCGCTGGTGGTGGTTTTAAACCTAGTTTGGCTTGGGCGGCTTATCAACGAGGCGAAAATGAGGTGGACTGTGGTCAATATAATAAAGATTATTATTGTGATTTTGTACCAATGTGTTGTGTTTTAATTACTAGGTGTGCATTGAAAACAGTTGGTTTATTGGATGAAAGATATTTTATTTATAGTGAAGATGCGGATTGGTTTTATCGGGCAAAACAATCTGGACTTAAATTATTGTACAGTCCAACTAGCAAGCTTTATCATAAAGTTAGTAGTTTAACTGGTGGTGCAACAAGTAAAGTAGGAGCTAGTTATGGCACACGGAATAGAGTTTATTTTATTTGTAAACATTTTCATGGATACAAAAAAATGGAATACTTACTAAAGTATGCTTTAGGGATGTGTGTGTCAGTTTTAACTGGAAAATATAGTTGGCAAGAGTTTAAGTGGCGAGTTCCTGCTTTTTGGCAAGGATTAAAATTATGAAAATATTATTAATTAAACGTGGGGCAATTGGTGACTTATTAATGGCTACTCCATTAATTCGTCAACTTAAGAAAAAATTACGTTGTCATATTGATATTATCGTAGGTAAGTCAGCTAGCAGTGCATTGCTTAACAATCCATATGTAGATAATAAAATAATTTTGCCTGATCGTGCATTTAGTTTACTAGGTAGCTTAGGATTAGTTAAACAATTAATTCTGATTCGTGAAGATTATGATTATGTCTTTGTGTTAGATAAGCATTGGTATTTTAATTTTCTTGCAAAAATTATTGATGCACCAACAGTTGGGTATATTCGAGAAAAATTTTCTAAAAAATTGCTAAATCATGCCGTTATTTATAATAATGTTGAACGTTATCATGCTCTTTATTATCTTGATTTATTGAAAGCTAGTAATTTAGCTCAAGTAGATTATGCTGATATTTATTTGGATTTATTTGTAACAACTAAGGATAAACAACTTGTTGATACTTACCTTAACCAATATCAGTTATATTCATTTGTTGTGGTAGTTAATAGTGGTGGAAATAATGCGTATGAAAAAGCTGGTTTACGAATGTTACCTGAAAATAAAATCTATGAGTTATTACGAGAGTTATTGAAGGCTGGAAGAACTGTTATATTAGCTGGATCTGAGCTTGATTTTGCAAATAATCAAGAATATATTGAAGTTTTAAATGCGGGTCTTAAATTAATCAATCTGGCAGGTAAATTGAATTTGGCAGCTTCAAGTTATTTATTTTCTCGAGCAGAACATTGTTATGTTACAGATTGTGGTGCAATGCATTTAGCGGTTGCACAAAAGATAGGTGAACGATTAAGTGCTTTTTTTGGACCAAGCAACCCTGCTCATATTCTACCTTTAAATTATTTACGCCATTCCGCATATTGGACGGATCAAGATATTTATAATCCAGATTATCAACTAAATGGTTGTCAACAAAATCCCGAACCCAAATATTTTCAACGGTTAAATATTAAAAACATTCTGTCTTAACTATTTCTGCTGAAGTGTATTCAATAAAACCTAGTATAATATTGCTTTATTTGTTATTAATCAGCAAAGATATTTTATGAAAAAAACTTGGATCAAGTTACTTGGTGTAGCAATTATAATTACTTTAATGGTTATTATTTTGCGCAAAACTGATTTATATCGTTATCTAAATTTAGATAGCTTCAATCATTATCATAATCAAATTTTACAATTTGAACAAAGTCATTTGCTTGAGTTTCTTGTCGGTTATATTATTACATATATTGTTTTAATTGCATTATGTGTTCCAGGCACTATTTTATTTGATTTGTTAGCTGGATTTATCTATGGACCAGTTTATGGATCTTGCTTGGTGTTGTTTTGCTATCTTAGCGGAGCATTATTGAATTTCACTCTAGTCCGTTTTCTGCTATTTGATATTTTTCATCGTAAATTTGGACATTTACATAGTGTAATTATGCGTGATGGCGGATTACGTTCTACTGCAATTAATCTGATTGGTTTACGTTTCATTCCTGTTGTTCCATTTTGGTTAATAAATATTCTAGCAGCAGTTTTAGGTATTTCCTTTAGTGTTTTTGCTGTAACAACCTTTATTGGTATAATTCCAACCTCTATTGTTTATGTACTTATCGGTAATGGAGTTAGAACACATTTAAATGAAAATCAGCCAATCACTATGGCTATGCTGACTGAGCCACATATCTGGGTACCTTTAGTTTTACTTGCTATGCTAATTTTAATTCCTAATCTGGTAAAAATTTTCCGTAACAAAAAAAATCGCAGAAGGATTTAATTTAAAAATGAATTTATTTTGGTTACAGCGTTTTGCATTGGTTGCTAGCGATGCTTTAAGTATGCTATTAGCATTTATTTTAGGCATTTTAGTTACGCAATTTTATCATCAGGATTTATCTAGTAGTTCCATGTTAAATTTTTTTAATCCTGGAATTACTAAATTTTTGGGAATACTGTTACTGTTAGCTTTTGCTTATCGTGAACATTATTCAAAACGTCGTCCATTTTGGGAGGAATTACGCCAAATTTGGCTAATTGTTGGATTTTTATTGCTAATCAACCTTGGTTTAGCTTTTGTGCTTGGTAAAGGTTCATTAAAGGTATTAATCATTGGTTTTTGGCTAACCTTTGGAGTAATTGCACCTTTTTTGCGAGTTATGATTAAATCTATCTTGATTAAAGCTAACTTATGGCAACGTGATTTATATATTATTGGTACTGGTGAAACTGCATATAACGCTTATAAATTATTTGCATGTAACCGTTTAATGGGGTATAAATTAGTTGGTTTAAGCTCTTTAAGTGATGGTAATTTTTATTCAGAAAAATTTAATGATATTCCTATTTTATCAATTGCAGAATTAAAGCAGATCCTAGTAATAAATAATCAATGCGATATTATTATCGCATTAGATAATAATCAATTAAACTCTCAGATTAACTTAATTAATTATTTACAACATAATTGTTTGTCTTTACTAGTTGTACCTGAAATAAGTGGTTTAGCATTATATGGTGCTGAAATAGACCATTTTTTTGGCAATGATCAATTAGTGTTGCGTTTAAATAATAATTTAGCTAGAAATGTTAATGCGATTGTTAAACGCTTATTTGATTTATTGATAGGTAGTGTCGCTATATTGTTATTATCTCCAGTTTTTATTAGTATTGCATTGATTATTAGGTTTGGTTCAAAAACATCGGTATTTTATCGTCATCAACGTATTGGAAAGCATGGCAACCCCTTTTATTGCTTAAAATTTCAATCAATGTATCCAAATAGTAAAGAATTATTAGCTGAATTATTAGCCAATAACCCAGAAGCTAAAGCTGAATGGTTGCTCAATTTTAAGTTAAAAAATGACCCACGAGTTACTCCAATTGGGCGCTGGTTGCGTGAAACAAGTTTAGATGAGTTACCTCAACTTTTTAATGTTTTATTGGGTAATATGAGTCTTGTTGGTCCTCGTCCAATAGTAAATGAAGAAATAGCTCGTTATGAAGAAGGTTTTTATTATTATCAGTTAGTTTTGCCAGGAATAACTGGTTTATGGCAGGTTAGTGGACGTAGCGATACTGATTATGTTGATCGTGTACGTTTAGATGGTTGGTATGTTAAAAATTGGTCACTGTGGTATGATATTGTGATTTTAGTAAAAACAGTTGGTGTAGTCCTCAAGCGTAGCGGGGCATACTAGAGTGGAGAAATTTTATGTTTGATTATATAGTAGTAGGTGCAGGATTTACTGGTTCAGTTCTAGCCGAGCGAATTGCTAGTCAATTAAATAAACGAGTTTTAATTATTGAACAGCGTAATCATATTGGTGGAAATTGTTATGACCAATATAATCAGGATGGTTTATTGGTTCATAAATATGGACCAAGAGTTTTTCATACTCATGATAAAAGTATTTGGGAATATTTGTCACAATTTACTGAGTGGAAATCTTATCAACACAAAGTTTGTGCTTATGTTGATGGGATTTTAGTTCCTGTTCCATTTAATTTAAATAGTATTGAGCGATTATTTCCTGAATATATAGCGCATGCAATTACTCGTAAA
>DYTA01000002.1 GCA_020726205.1 Nitrosospira multiformis | reverse complement strand
CACGAATATCATACAAGCCATCAAAATCATAGTTTTTCTTACGCATTTTCTTCCAAATAGAATATATATGCTTAGCTCGTCCTGATACTTGATAGTTGTGGATTCCGCTTTCTTCCATTTGATTAGCAAGAAACAATTTCATATTTTCAATATAATCTAATCGCTCTTGGCGTGTTTCATCCAATAGTTTCGCAATTATTTTATATTGATCTGGATGCATATATTTGAAAGATAAATCCTCAAGCTCCCATTTTATTTGCCAAACACCCAACCGATTCGCTAGTGGTGCAAAAATCTCCATAGTTTCTAATGCTATTTTGTGCTGCAATTGTGTATCTTCACAACTTTTAAGATGCAACATCAACTCGCCACGACCAACTAATACAATTAAAACAACACGAATATCACTAGCCATTGCTAATAACATCTTGCGGATAATCTCTATCTGAGTTTTCTTCTCTTGCTCATCCATGTTAAGATCAAGATCACCAATTTTACGAATTTGCGTTACTCGATTGACACCATCAATTAATTCAACAACTTTCTTGTCAAATACTGTAACCTCATCAACCCAATTTTTACAACATAAAGGCAACGCATAAAGAATTGTTGCAGTAACTGCATCTGCATATAAATGTAAATTTGCAATTTTATCAGCACAGGTTAAAGCATGTAACAATAAATCAAGATTAGTCGGATAAAATTTCTTACCTAAATAAAATTGCTCTGCAATATGAATTGCTTTTTCAAATTGTTCAATTTCATGTGTACTAAAGTGCTGTTTTTGCACTTCAAGCCAACTCTGAACATCATTAAAATTACTTTTGATGGTAACCATAATAGTTATCCTTTAGACATTTTCTACCGTGAATAAGCGATTATAAAGACGAAAAGCATATCTGTCAGTCATACCTGAAATATAATCAGCAACTACACGAGGTAGTCCATCTTGTTCAATGCGAGCTTGGTATTGATCTGGTAATAGGCGTGACTCACTCATAAAAGCATCAAATAACTGACGAATTACTTTTTCAGCCTTATAACGCAATTGCATTACGCTATAATGTTTATACATATTTTGGTGCAAAAATTTTTTCAATTCACGCTGTTTGCGAAAACTTTCCTCACTATATTGAATTAATGCTGGTGCATGATGAACATCTTCTACTGATTGAGGACGATATTTTGCAATATTTGCTTGACTATTATCAATTAACTCATAAATCGTAGTATTAATTAAATGACGCACTAATTCTTTATGAAGTCTACGACCTGATAAACTTGGATATCTCTCACGAATAATATTTAACTGTGTACGAATAATTTCAACATCTTCAAGCTGTTCAAGAGTAAGAAGATTAGCTCTTAGTCCATCATCTAAATCATGAAAATTATATGCAAGTTCATCCGCTAGATTAGCTAATTGCGCCTCTAAACTAGGTCGAAGATTATGCAAGAATCGCTCGCCCAATAAACCTAGTTCCTTAGCTTTTGCCAAACTACAGTGCTTCAATATTCCTTCAAGTGTTTCAATAGTTAGATTTAGTCCATTAAACTCAGCATAACGTTCTTCCAATTCCATAACTATACGCAGCGACTGTAAATTGTGTTCAAAACCTGAATCATATTTGAGTAGACAACTATTTAAAACATCTTGCCCACTATGACCAAATGGTGTATGCCCTAAATCATGTGCTAAACAAATTGCCTCAACAAGATCAACATTTAGATTTAAAGCATTAGCAATGGATCTTCCTACTTGAGCAACCTCTAAGGTATGAGTCAAACGAGTACGAAATAAGTCGCCCTCATGATTAATAAAAACTTGAGTTTTATATTCTAAACGACGAAATGCACTTGAATGAATAACACGATCACGATCTCTCTGAAAATCGCTACGCAGACGAGGTGCATCTTCTTGATGAAAGCGTCCTTTACTAGCATTTACTGCATACTTAGCAAAAACTTGCATAAGCTCTCCTGAAGCATAGTTTAATTTATTGCACTATTTTACTTAACTGTTCACAAATTAATTGACTGCTATTATTAATTGCTAATTTACGAGCTTGGTTACCCATTTGCTGACAATCAACAATACTAATTTTACTAATTGTTTGAGCTAAATCAGATACGGTTAAGTTTTTTTGATGAATAATGAAAGCAGCATTGCCATCAACTAAATACTGCGCATTAGTAGTTTGATGATCATCAACTGCATATGGATATGGAACAAAAATTGCTGCAATACCAGCACTTGCAACTTCTGCAACGGTAGATGCACCAGCTCGACAGATGATTAAATCTGCATTAGCATAAGCTTGCCCCATGTTGTCAATAAACTTAACTACATTAGCATTTATACCTAAATTAGTATAACTATCTCTAATCTCATCAGGATTACTACGACCAACTTGATGAGTTATTTGTGAAATATGTTCTTGAATTAAAGCTAGCGATTGTGGCACAATGTCATTCAAAGCTTTAGCACCAAGACTACCACCAATAATTAAAACTCTTAATTTATCACTAATATTTGGTTGTTTAATTCGCCAATCATAACTAGCAATAATATCATCTCTCACAGGATTACCAACTAAAAAAGTTTTTTTTGATGGTAAAACATTTGGAAAGGCAGTTAAAATAGTGCGGGCAAATTTAGCAACTATTTTATTAGTTAAGCCTGCCACAGAGTTTTGCTCATGAATAATAATTGGTCTAGCTAATATCTTGCCAGTTAGACAAATTGGAAAGGTAGCATACCCACCAAAACCGATTATTGCTTTTGGTCTATATTTTAAGCAAATAATTAAACATTCCATTATAGATTTTAATATTTTAAACGGTAAACATATTTTACTTAATAAACCTTTATTACGCACTCCTGAGACAGTTACAGTTTCCAACTTATATCCATGTTCAGGTACAATAGTATTTTCTAGCCCAACTTTAGCACCAACCCAAATTATTTGATAATCTACAGATAGTTGTTTTGCTATGGCTAAAGCTGGAAAAATATGCCCACCAGTACCACCTGCACTAATAATTATATTTGATTTCATTGCGAAGTTCCTTTAGATCGAAGTATTTTATTTTCTAAATCAATTTTTAATAATATACCAATCGCAATACAATTTACTAAAATTGAACTACCACCAAATGAAACAAATGGAAGAGTTAACCCTTTTGTAGGTAAAACACCAACGGCAACACCAATATTTACAACTGCTTGAGCAAAAAACCAAGTACTAATACCTTGAGCTAGTAATGCTTGAAATTTACGACCATTTATTCTTCGAGATTCAGTTGCAATAACAGTAAAACCTCGATAAAAAATTATCCAAAATAAAATTAAAATAGACAATACACCAACAACACCAAATTCCTCACCGATTACAGCCATAATAAAATCAGTATGTGCCTCAGGTAAATAATATAATTTTTCAATGCTATTTCCTAGACCAACACCAAACCAGCCACCATGTCCAAACGCTAATAGCGAGTGACTTAATTGATAACCTTTACCTAAAGCATCTGTCCACGGGTCTAAAAATCCCGTTACACGCTTCATTCTATATGGTTCAAAAACAATCAGCCCAACAAATGCTGTACCACCTAGCAAAAGAGCACCCCAAATTACTTTAACGTTTAAATCCGACAAGTATAGAATAGTAAGAGCAATAAGAAATACAACAGTAGTAGATCCCATATCTGGTTCTAGTAACAATAATAACCAAATTGTTAATAAAGTTAGTAAAACAGGAAAAACTTCACCTTTTATATTTCTCCAATTTATGTTACTACCACAAAAATAATTTGCCATGTAAATAGCAGTACCTATTTTTGCGAGCTCAGATGGCTGTAAATTGAAGAATACTAATGGTAACCATCTACGAGAACCATTAACAACACGTCCAACATGTGGAATTAATACTGCAATTAATAATAAAATTACTATTACAATTATCCTATTAGCATTTTCTTTCCAAAAAGATGTCGGTAGAGAAAATGCAGTAATACTAGCAACAAGACCAATAGCAATAGAAATTACATGTCTTATGACATAATAATACTGATTACCACTACCTGAGTCTTTACCAGCATATGCAATTGATGCAGAATACACCATAACAATACCAATTGTCATTAACAAAATTGTAGAAAATAATATATTATTGTCTAAACCAATTGTTCCTGGTTTCTGTTTATCGGTAGTTAACCAACGTAAAATTTTATTTAATATTTGCATATATTGTATCAATAAAAACTTGTGCTCTATGTTTATAATCTTTGAACATATCCCATGATGCACATGCGGGAGATAAAACAACTGCGTCACCAGATACAGCTTTTTTTATACAAGCAATAACCGCATCCTGTAAAGAACTAAATAATTGAATATTTGGAATTTCTTCCAGTACAGCTGCAATTAATTGGGCATCCTGACCAATGATTGCTACAGATTTACACTTTTGAAGTACTAAATTACGCAATGGTAAAAAATCTTGTCCTTTACCATCACCACCTAAAATTAAATGAACTGGTCTGTCTAAACCATTGACTCCAGCCAATACAGCACCAACATTTGTACCTTTAGAATCTTCAATATAAATAACATCATTATGCTCTACTACTTTTTGCATGCGATGCTCAAGACCAATGAATTTTGACAATAAGCCTTTAAATAAAGAAATATCATACCCAGCACCGTCTAACAAAGCCAGACTAGCCAAAACATTTAAATAATTATGGCGACCAACAACACTTAACTTATCACAAGATAAAAATAAATCTTGATTAATTGATAACCATAGTTTATTTTGTGACTTAACCAATTTAAAATCACCAAATTCTTCAGAAAAATAAATTTGGCGGTGATTATTTCTAATCATTGACATAACTAAGCTATCATTCTGATTTATCACCTGCACCTTAGAGTTATTGAATATATTGGACTTAATATATGCATACTCCATAAGATCTCGATAGCGATCTAAATGATCTTCAGATATATTTAATACCGTTGCACTATTTAAACATAAT
Organism: Nitrosospira multiformis; assembly: GCA_020726205.1. Taxonomy (GTDB): domain Bacteria; phylum Pseudomonadota; class Gammaproteobacteria; order Burkholderiales; family UBA11063; genus Aquella. The sequence continues at coordinate 23,158 of DYTA01000002.1, read as the reverse complement.
GAATGAGTTGTTTCTAACTGGAAACTAGATAGTTCCAATACAATTAATTCAGGATAAATATTACAATTTACTATTTCCAACCAAGCATCAAGTACAGGTTTGCCAATATTACCAGCAACAAGTGTGTTAATACCACTTTCTTGAGCTAAAAATCCAGTTAAAGCTGTCGTGGTTGTTTTACCATTACTTCCAGTTATACCGATAACCTTGCTATTCCAAGAGATGATTTCTCTAGCAAATAACTCTATATCACCAATAACTAATTTTCCATTATGAATAGCCTCTTGTAGTATTGGATGATATATTGAAATACCTGGACTTATAACAATTACATTAGCATCATTAATGTTGCTATAATCTAACTCTCCACCAATAACTTCAAAATTTGCAAGTTGCGGAGGATTTTTTCTCGTATCAAGCACATGCAAAATATTAGCTGCTTTATATTCCAAATATCTAATAACTGAACGCCCAGTTTCTCCAGTGCCAATTACTACGAATTTATCTAACTTAAAGTTAATTATCATTATATACCACACTTAACTAAATTAACGTAGTTTAATAGTTGAAAGACTAATTAATAAAAATATTATACTAATAATCCAAAATCTAACAACTACCTGAGTTTCTTTCCAACCTTTTAATTCAAAATGATGATGAATTGGTGCCATTAAAAAAATTCTTTTTTTACGAAGCTTATATGAACCGACTTGTAGCATAACCGATAATGCCTCAATAACAAATAATCCAGCCATAATTCCAAAAACAATCTCTTGACGAACTATAATAGCAATAGTCCCCAATACAGCACCTAGCGATAAAGCACCAACATCACCCATAAATACCTGTGCTGGATAAGCATTAAACCATAAAAATCCCATGGTTGCACCAGCAATAGCCATACAGAATACAACTATTTCATGCGCTAATGGCACATGAGGTAAAAATAAATAACCCGCAAATAACTTATGACCAGCAATATAAGCAAAAATAGCTAATCCTAGTGCTACCAATACTACAGGAACTGAAACTAGACCATCCAACCCATCAGTCAGATTTACTGCATTCGAACTACCAACAATAACAAAATATGTCATAACCAAAAATCCAATAACACCAAATGGATGTTCAACCATTTTAAAAAATGGTACTACCACTTCTGCTGTATTTGGCATCTTAACGATATAAACTAAAAATAATCCTGTAAGTATTGAAATTAGTGATTGCCCAATCATTTTTGCACGAGGAGGTAATCCATTAGGATCTTTATACACAATTTTACGATAGTCATCAATAAAACCCAATACTCCGGTAGAAATCAAAACAAATAATAATACCCAAATATATAAATTTGAAAGATCGGCAACTAAAAGCGTAGTAATTGTAATTGAAATAATAATTAACACACCACCCATTGTTGGCGTTCCAGATTTAACTAAATGTGTTTGTGGTCCATCACTACGAACTGTTTGGCCAACTTTTAACTTCGTTAACCAAGTGATAACAGGCTTACCAAATCCCATAGAAAAGGTTAATGAAATCATACCTGCAATTATCGCACGAAATGTTACATAATCAAAAACTCGAAAAGCACTAATATATTGCTCAAGATATTGAGCTAGTAAATAAAGCATAACTATACCTTTAATGTATGTTAATTAAAAACTAAAGAATCCACTACCTCAGATAAACGCATTGAGTTTGAACCTTTAATTAAAATTGTTGCGAGACTAGGCAAATAAGAAATGCAGTATTTTACTACATCATCATTCGATTCAAAATGCATTTTACTACCATTAAAAAAATTACTCGCATATTTTGCTAATTCACCAACTGTAATCAGCATATCTATTTTTGACTTATTAGCGAATTCACCAATTTGCTGATGAAACCAAGCTTCTCTCTCACCTAGCTCTTTTAAATCACCAAAAATAAACCAATGTGGTCGTGGTAAATTACTTATTGCCTCAAGAGCTGCTTTTACAGAGTCAGGATTAGCATTATACGTATCATCAATAATGAGAGATCCATTAAAAGCTTTTTTTTGCTCTAAGCGACCTTTATAACCTGTATATGCTTCTAAACCAAGTTTTATATTTTTTAAACTACACCCAAGATTGATAGCTAAGGTAATAACAGTTAGTGCATTGTAATAATTATGTTTGCCTAAAATACCTAATTTAATATCTAACTTACCAAATGGAGTCTGATAAATCGCACTACCTTCCGAAATTTCAACAATATAACAAGAGCTATTACTACTACCATATGTAAAAATTTGTGCGTTTTTACTATTCTCAATATATTTATTCGCATAACTACTTGATATATCAACACAAGCAATAGCACTATCATTTAAGCCAAGATAGATTTCTGCTTTGGCATCAGCAATATCATCTAAAGTATTAAAATGACCGGCATGCGCAAACATCACGTTATTTACAACCGCTAAAGTTGGCTTTGCAATATTTGTTAAATAATTAATTTCGCCACTATGATTCATGCCCATTTCAATAATTGCAACCTTATGCAAATGCGATAATTCTAATAATGTTAATGGCATACCCCAATGATTATTCAAATTACCACTAGTCGCTAGAACATTACCTTTACCAAAATGGTTTTCACAAACTATCCGCAACATTTCTTTGACACTAGTTTTACCATTACTGCCAGTTATTGCTACCACAGGCAATGTAAATAATTGGCGATAATTTTTTGCTAAAACCCCCAATGCCAAAGTAGTATTTTCAACACGAATTAAATTAGGTAAATCTTCAGCAAAATTTTGATCAACTATTGCAAGATTAGTTTTATTTTTAACTAAATCTGCGACATATTTATGGCTATCATTTTTTTCGCCGTATAATGCAATAAATATGAAATTATCCGTTACTTTACGGCTATCCATACTAACCTGATTGACATGTAAATCACTGTCAAAATTAATAGAAGGTGTTCCTTCAACTAATTTTAAAATTTGTTTTGCGGTTAAATTAATCATAAAGGCTCTCAAATGAAATTAATTACGATATATTAGGACTCATAATATTCAATAAATTTTTTACTAGTTTTAAATCACTAAATGGATACTTTACACCATTTATTTCTTGATATTCTTCATGACCTTTGCCAGCAATTAGAATAACATCATTATGCTTGGCATTTTTAATAGCATATTCAATTGCTTGCTGACGTTCCTCAATTACCATATAATTATCTAGATTTATACCAGCAACAATATCATTAATAATATCACTAGCTTTTTCATTTCGAGGATTATCAGAGGTAATAATTACATTATCCGCTAGATTAGTAGCAATTTGCCCCATAATTGGACGCTTTAATTTATCTCGATTTCCACCACAACCAAATACACAAATCAACTGATTAATTCCCTCCAAATCACGAAGAGTTTTTAATGCATTTTCTAAAGCATCTGGACTGTGCGCAAAATCAACTACAACCAATGGTTTATTAAAAACTATCTGTGCATCCATTCTACCAATTACTGGTTTTAGATTACTTAAGATTGCAGGCAGAATATCCCAAGACACATCGTTTGCTAACAATGTAGCACAAACAGCCAATAAGTTATAAACATTAAACATTCCAAGCACTGGAGAACTTAATCTAACTACACTATTTTTATACGATAAATCAAATATAACACCTTGCAAGGTCAACTCAATATTAGATGCTCGTATATCACCATTTTTAATACCATAACTAATAACATTTAAGCCGTCATTTTGAGTGTTTAATTTATTAATTAAACGCTCACCATATTTATCATCAACATTAATAATTGCACTCTTAAGTCCAAACCAATAAAACAACTGTTCTTTTGCTTGAAAATAATTCTCCATGTTTTGATGATAATCAAGATGATCTTGTGTCAAATTAGTAAAAACAGCTGAGGAAAACTTAACCCCATTAACTCTTCCTTGATCTAAGGCATGTGATGAAACTTCCATAGCTACAACATCAACATTATCGTGAACAAAATCACTCAACAATGACTGTAGAGTGATTGGGTCTGGAGTCGTAGAAGCATAATCAACAATATTTGGATAAATACCAGCACCTGTCGTACCGATGATAGCACTAGATTTACCTAAAAAACTAAATGCCTGATTTAACCAATGACTAATTGAAGTCTTACCATTTGTTCCAGTAACACCAATAGCTACTAATTTATCACTAGGAAAATTATACTGTTTAGCAGCCAAAATACCGACCATCTGCATTAAATTAGAAACTGAATAATTTTCAAGATTATAATTAAAATCTATACCAGGTTCCCATAATATAGCTCTAGCACCGTTCTCTACTGCGGTATCAATGAAATTTCTACCATCACTAGTAACGCCTGGATACGCACAAAAAATATTACCAATAGATATTTTTCTACTATCAATAACTAGTTTATAGTTAGATGTTAACAACAAGCCCAGTTGCTCAATCAACTGGGTTACAATTTTTTCATTTATAGAAATATTATTTAAAGAATACATCATTATACCTTATACTTAACTATTTCTCAGGTTGTTGTTTATCTGGTTTTATACCCAACAAATGCAATGTTGGCTCAACTATTTTAGCAAATACAGGTGCAGCAGTTTGTGCACCATAATAAGCTCCCACAGTTGGCTGATCAATCATGACAGCAACAATAATTCTAGGATTTAAGGCAGGTGCAAAACCAACAAAAGAACCAATATGTTTGCTATTACTATAATGTGCACCATCTAAAACCTGAGCCGTACCAGTTTTACCAGCAACAGTATAATCATCAACCCGAGCATTTTTACCAGTACCCTCTTCAGTAGTTGTTGCTAATATAGAGCGCATAGTTGCAGCTGTATCAGGAGTTACAACCTGTTCGCAAGATAATTTGTCACTACCACCAAGTTTATTAAATGTTACTGGTAATAAGCATCCATCATTCGTAAAGATCGTATAAGCATGAATCATTTGGAACAAACTAACTGAGATACCATAACCAAATGACATTAACGCCTGATCAACAGGATACCATTTTTTCCATGGTAATAAAATACCTTTAGTTTCGCCTGGAAATCCAGTACCTAATTTTTGACCAAAACCAACTTGATGGTAAAAATTCCATAAATCTTCAGGAGCAAATTTCATCGCAATCTTAGATGTTCCAATATCACTAGAATGTTGAATAATTTCTGCCACTGTCATCTGTGGAAATGAATGGTCATCTTTAATTAATTTTGGACCAACTGAATGTGGATGTGTGTCAAACACTGTTTTTGGAGTTACCATTTTTAAATCTAATGCTTTAGCTATAACCAATGGCTTCATGATAGATCCAGGATCATAAACATTAGTTGCCGCTCTATTTTTCAACATATCAGGTGTAACATTCTGACGATTGTTAGGGTTATATGTTGGCATATTAATCATTGCTAAAACTTCACCAGTCTTAGCATCTAAAACAACTGCTGAGCCGCCTTTAGCTTGTGATGCTTCGACCTGAGTTTTTAATGCATCATATGCAATATATTGAATACGACTATCAATTGATAATGTAATTTGTTTACCATTTACTGCAGGAGTAGCAACCCCAATATTATCGACAACATGCCCTCTTAAATCTCGAATAATTTGCTGAGAACCATCTTTACCTTCAAGTAGTTTTTCATCAGCATACTCAATACCTTCAGCACCTTTATCATCAATATCATTAAATCCAACCACGTGAGCAGTAACCTCTCCACTAGGATAAAATCTTTTATATTCAGGCATTGAATAAACACCATCAATGCCAAGAGACATAACTAATTTAGCATTTTGTGGTGATAAAGCGCGTTTTAAATAAACAAATGTTTTATTTTTTTCATTTAATTTTTGATTAAGTTCATCTAGAGGCATATCTAACACCTTAGCTAATTGCTGAACTTGATCTGTAGTTAACTCGGGTAAATCAGATGGGTCAGCCCAAATTGCTTCTACAGGAGTACTAACTGCAAGAGGAAGGTTGTTACGATCTGTAATTGTGCCACGCATTGCAGTTAATTTCACGGTTCTCAAAACACGAGTATTCATTTGATCTGTTAAAAACTTACTACTAATTGTATTAATATAGATTAAACGAATAGCGAGACATACCGTTAAAAAAAGTGCTAATCGATTAATAGTTGTACTGCGATCTTTTGATTTAGTAAACGCTTCTTTTACTGAAGATGAAAAGCGTAGTTGATTTTCGTCCTGCTTCATTTTTAAGTATAACTGACGAATATTTTGATTTGATTTCATCTTATGGTATATCCACTACATGTTGCTTATCAGGTTGAATCAGCCCTAACCCCTTGCTTGCATAATCTTGAACAGCTAACCCAGATGAATAGGTACCTTCTTCAATCTGTAGTCTAGTATATTCCTTATTTAAGCTAATTGCTTTATTTTGTAAATCCGCTAATTGCATATAGTACTGTCTAGCTGTATAGCGCTGATTAATTAAATAAAATGCGTTAATTAGCACAGCAATGACTAACAAAAAATTAATTATTCTTAACACTAACACGCTCCAGACAACGCATAATTGCACTTCTACTACGATTATTTTCTAATATTTCACTAGCGCTAGCTTTGATTTTTTTAGCAATTACTTTGAACTCACTATCACACTCATTCATCATAACCCATTTCGGTAATTTTTCAACAGTTGCTAAACTTGTAAATTTTTGCTTTACAATTCTATCCTCTAATGAATGAAAACTGATTACAACAATTCTTCCACCCAATTTTAATCGTATAGGAATTAATTCTAATAAGTTTTCCAGATCTGTGAGCTCATTATTTATATGTATTCTTATAGCTTGAAAAACTCTGGTTGCTGGATTTTGACCTTTTTCACGGTATGGAATTTGATTACTTACTAAATTAACTAATTCAAAAGTAGTTTTAAATGGTGTATTTATACGTTGCGAAACTATCGCTTTTGCAATTTTACGAGAAAATTTTTCTTCGCCATATCGCCAAAAAACATCAGCCAACTCAACTTCATCTGCATGATTAATCCAATCGGCTGCACTAATACCCTGCAAGTTATTCATTCTCATATCCAAAGGCGCATCAAAACGAAAACTAAAACCACGCTCGGGGGTATCTATCTGAGGAGACGAAATACCTAAATCAAGCAATATACCATCTATGCTTACAATACCCAATTGTTCTAAAACTTTATTTATTTCCGCAAAACTACCATGAAACAAATGAAACCTAGGATCATTAATCTCATGTCTAGCATACTCAATAGCATCTGGATCTTTATCAAATGCAATTAAAATACCACCTACACCAAGTTTTTTAAGTATTTCTTTGGTATGTCCACAACGCCCTAATGTTCCATCAACATAAACACCATCTGGCTTAATATTTAACATTTCAATAGATTCATTTAGTAAAACAGAATAATGCATAAAATCCATATCATAAAAACTAATTTAAATTAAAAACAATAGCATACGTAAATATTTAAAGAATACAAGTAGTAATAATATTCACAACTATTTCAAATTGCAAAATTCAAAACATAACGAACTATTTTAACACCAATGACAAATTTCTTGCTTTAGTTACAATTGATACTATGTCTATTTATCGACCCCAACAAACAATAGAATACAAGGATGCACTTTATCACACAAATAATCAATACGTCAATAATACAACTTTTTACAATACGTAACTTAATTTAACCATCAATCACATAAGCTTTTTTAAATAATTTGAAAAAATTTGCAGTAGTTGCCTGAGCAAACTCATTAAGATTTATTTGTCTTAAATCTGCAATAAATTGCGCTGTGTGTAACACTAAACCAGGATGATTTAATTTACCTCTAAAAGGAACCGGTGCTAAATAAGGAGCATCAGTTTCAACTAAAATTCTATCTAATGGAACATATTTTGCAACTTCATGAATTTGAGTAGCATTTTTGAATGTTACAATACCAGAAAGTGAAATATAACACCCTAAATCTAAAAATTTTTTAGCCCACACAACATCTTCTGTAAAACAATGAATAACTGCACCACAAACATCAATCTTTTCAGTTTTCAGCATCTGATATGTATCATTGGCGGCTTCTCTAGTGTGCACAACCAAAGGTAAATTGGTTAATTTTGCAACCTCAATATGTGTTTCAAAACGATTTCGTTGCCAACTTAAATCTTGTTCTTTATTCCAATAGTAATCTAAACCGGTTTCCCCGATTGCAACAACTTTATCATTTTGTGCTAATTGAAATAAAATATCACCTAACGAATCCGGTGTTTCAATTTTTTCATCAGGATGAATACCAACAGCCGCAAATAAATTTGAATGTTCTTGTGACAATTTAACTACTTTAGAGATATTATCCAAATTTGTTGCAACAACTAATGCACAATCAACTTTATTATTTGCCATTTGCGCTAAATAATGAGGTAAATTATCGGATAACTCAGGAAAATTTAAGTGACAATGTGAATCTACTAACATTTGTATACCTTATTTTGATAAAATATTTGCTTTACGTGATGATTAAGTTATAGCTTACAATCAATAACGAATATTATTTAAGCTTATGATTGTATCATATTGCTGATTTGAGTCATCTCAATTGAAATAAATCTTAGGGACAATACATATAAATGAATCGTGGCAAAATTTATGTCATTGCAGCACCATCTGGAGCAGGCAAATCTACCTTAGTCAATGCATTATGCAATGTAGATCCACAGGTACAACTATCGGTATCACATACTACACGACCAATCCGTGATGGCGAAAAAAATGGAATTAATTATTTTTTTGTTACAAATGATGAGTTTCAAACAATGATTGGTAACAACGAGTTCCTTGAGTATGCCTGTGTATATGGTAATTACTATGGAACTAACATCAATACAATTAAAGACTTCTTAGCAACTGGCAAAGATATAATTTTAGAAATAGATTGGCAAGGAGCAAGACAAATTCGTAAGCTGTTTAATGAGGCAGTACTTATATTCATTTTACCACCATCATTAGCAACTTTAGAACAAAGGCTTAGGAACCGTAACACCGATAGCTTAGAAGTGATACAAAAAAGATTAGATTTAGCTCTGGATGATATAAGTCATGCATCAGAATTTGACTATTTAATTGTCAATGATAGCTTTGATGTTGCATTGCAAGATTTATGTAGTATAATTAGAGCCCCAAGAAACAAAACTAAATCAATGTTAGAAGTTATAAAAAATCAATTTAACATACAATAAAAGGAAAATATAAAATGGCTAGATTTACAGTAGAAGACAGTATGGAAATAATTAACAACCGTTTTGACATGACTATTGCTGCAGCATTGCGTGCTCGTCAAATTGCAAAAGGTGGAGATATACTGATTGAACATGAAGAATCAGACAAACCAACAGTAATTGCACTACGAGAAATTGCTGCAGATAAAATTGATAAAACAATTTTAGCAAAAGTTGAGTAAGTTATAACATTCTTGTAGGATTTCGGAATGGAAATTAATCATGGTGACTATCAGCTTTTAGTTGATAATTTGCGTCGTAAATTACTGCAAACAGCACGACAAACAATGCATGGTAAACAAATTGAGACCATTGAGTTAGCTTTTCAGGTTGCTAATCATGCACACTTGGGACAATTTCGCAAAAGTGGTGAGCCGTACATAACTCACCCTATTGAAGTTGCAACTCTAATTGCTGAATGGGGATTAGATGAGCAAACCATAGCTGGTGCCTTAATGCATGATGTTATCGAAGATACAGATGTCAGTAAAGAAGAATTAACCCGTATTTTTGGTATCAGTATTGCTGAATTAGTAGATAGTGTAACCAAATTAGATAAACTCCATTTCGAATCAGAAGAAGCCGCACATGCCGAATACTTTCGCAAAGTAGTTTTAGCAATGGCAAAAGATGTGCGAGTAATTTTGATAAAACTTGCAGATCGTATGCATAATATGATGACACTCAAATCTATGCGTCCATTAAAGCAAAAAAAGATTGCGCAAGAAACTATGGAAATTTATGTACCAATTGCGAATAAAATAGGTCTTCATAAAGTTCACTTAGAATTAGCAGAAGAAAGTTTCAAGTATCTATACCCATGTCGCTATAAAGTTTTATCTGCAGTTGCAGAAAAAGCACACCAAAATAGACTTCCAGTAATTCAAGACATTTTAACAAATATAGATAATGGACTTAAGTCAAATGGAATCAATGGCGAATTTAAATACCGTCAGCGTACAATCTATAATCTATATACCAGAATGTTAAAAACAAAACAGGCTTTTAATAGAATTTATGATATTTTTGAAATAAAAGTAATTGTTGAAACAATTGGTGACTGCTATTTAACATTGGGTGTAATTCATAGTATTTATCAACCAATACCAGGTAAAGTTAAAGACTTTATTGCTGTACCCAAAAGCAATGGTTATCAATCCCTCCACTCAACAATGATTGGACCAAATGGTACACCGATTCAAATCCATATACGCACAAAAGAAATGGAACAAATTGCAGAACGGGGAGTGGTGAGTTATGGTCTAAAATTACAAGAAAAAGACAACTCAGTTCATAAACACACCTCAAATTGGTTAAAAAATATTTTAGATATTCAATCAAGTACATTTTCAGCAACTGATTTTCTTGAAAACATAAAAAAAGATTTGTCTCCTAGTAGTATATACACTTTCACTCCTAAAGGTAAAATTATTCATTTACCAAAAGGTGCTACTCCGATTGATTTTGCATACACTATTCATACGGATATTGGCAACCGCTGCTATCGTGTAAGGGTAAATCAAAACTCAGTACCATTGAATTATCAATTACAAAACGGAGATATCGTTGATGTAACAACATCTTTAGATAGTGAACCAGATAGTGAATGGCTAAATTATGCAGTAAGTGGTCGGGCTATTAGTAAAATTAAACAATATCTTAAAGAACAAAAATATGATGATGATGTAAGTAATGGAATACAACTAATTGGAATAGGATTAAATATAGTTGGTAGTGACTTAGTTGCTAGTGATGAATTACTCAATGATTATGTTAAGAAAAAATATCGTCGCCTGGCATTAGATGATTTTGAACAAAAAATTGGAATTAATGAAATACCAGTTCTAAAAGTTGTACGAGAGTTAATTAATCTCACAGAAGAAGAACCATTACCAATCAAGTTAAGCAATTGTAACTTACCAATTATTCAAGATGAACTGTGCTGCCCTTTGCCAGATGAAGTGATTTTAGGTAAAATCAATAGAAAAGGTGAATTAGAACTACACCGCCATAATTGTCGTAAAAATAAAGCAATTGGTCTTGATAAACTAGTTTCCATCACCATCTTAAATGATATACATATGGAATTTTTATCAAAAGTTATGATTACGATCGATAATTTGCCAGGAACATTTAATAAACTTTCATCAATAATTGCCGAAAGACAAATAAATATGGAAGAAATATTTCAAGAACGTCATGAAAATCACAACTTAGTAAATGTTCGTTTAACGATAACAAGTCACTCATCTAAAGAAATAGATGAATTATTAGCAAGTATAATCGATCATGATTTTGTGGTTAAAGCAACAAGAGTTTAGATTTAGAATTACACAACAAGGAATTAACAATGATTACACAAGATAACAATAACAGCAATATCACTACTGATATTGAAATAGCAGATAACTTGGTTCCAATTATCCCTCTCAAAGATGTGGTAATATTTCCAAATATGGTAGTCCCATTATTTGTTGGGCGTCAAAAATCAATAAATGCTTTAGAAGTTGCTGATAAAAAAGATAAACAAGTAATTTTACTAAGTCAAAAAAATCCAGGAGATAATGACGTTAGTCCAGAAAATTTACATACGACTGGTACACTCGCAAAAATTTTACAAATTTTACCACTACCAGATGGAACAAAAAAAGTTCTAATTGAAGGTAAAACTAGAGCAAAGGCTTTAAATATTGAAGATAAAAATGGTCTTTTAGCATCAGAAGTAGAAGAGTTAAAAACCAAACAAGATATCAGTAAAATTGAACTAGAGGCGCAACGACGTGAAATAATTCAACTATTTGATGAGTTTGCAAAATTAAACCAAAAAGTACCTGATGAAGTGGTATCTATTATCGCCAAAATAACAAATATTGAGCAATTAGCCGACGTGATTATCACGCATGTAATTGTTGATTTAGCTATGCGTCAAGAATTACTAGAAACTGCATCTCTCAAAAAACGATTAACTTTACTATTACGTGAATTAAACCGTGAAATTGAAATTTTAAATGTTGAACGTAAAATTCAAGGACGAGTTAAGCAGCAAATCGAAAAAAATCAAAAAGAATATTACTTACATGAACAACAAAGAGCAATTCAACAAGAATTAGGTGAAGCTGAAGAACAGAATGAAGTTCAAGAATTAGAATCTAAAATTGCTAAAGCAAAAATGAGTGAAGAAGCGGTCAAAAAAGCAACGTCAGAATTGAAAAAACTAAAAATGATGCCACAAATGTCTTCAGAAAGCTCATTAGTTCGCAATTACATTGAACACTTAATTGATTTACCATGGGCAAAAACAACAAAAGTTAGTAGCGACTTAGATAAAGCCCAAAAAATATTAGATAAAGACCATTATGGTTTAGAAAAAATTAAAGAACGAATTGTGGAATATCTTGCTGTACAGCGTCGTGCAGAAAATAATAAAGCACCTATTTTATGTTTTGTAGGACCTCCTGGAGTTGGTAAAACCTCTTTGGGTGAATCAATTGCTAAAGCAACCAATCGTAAATATGTCAGAATTGCTTTGGGTGGGTTACACGACGAGGCTGAAATTCGTGGGCATCGTAAAACGTATATTGGTGCTATGCCTGGTAAAGTTATGCAAAATATTACTAAAAGTGGCGTTAAAAATCCGTTAGTTTTATTTGATGAAATTGATAAAATCGGCGCTGATCATCGTGGTGATCCCGCAGCAGCGTTACTTGAAGTATTAGATCCAGAACAAAATAAAGCATTTACTGATAATTACACTGAAGTTGCATTTGATTTATCGCAAGTTATGTTTTTGTGTACCTCTAATTCGATGAATATTCCAGGTCCGCTTAGAGATCGTATGGAAGTAATCAGATTGTCTGGCTATACAGAACAAGAAAAATTAAAAATTGCGGAACAATATTTATTACCACGCCAAATTAAAAATAATGGCTTAAAAGCAAGTGAAATTGCTATTGATGATAATACTATTTTAGACGTAATTCGTTACTACACTGCGGAAGCTGGCGTGCGTAATCTAGACCGTCAGATTGGTAAGTTATGTCGCAAAGTTGTAACGCAAATTGATACCAAAAAAACTACAGCCAAAAAAATTAAAATTACACCAGACAATTTAAGTGAGTTTCTGGGTATTAAAATCAATGATTTTGGTGTAAGTGCGAAAGAAAATCGCATTGGACGAGTAACGGGATTGGCCTGGACAGAAGTTGGTGGTGATATTCTAACGATTGAAGCAATTGCAATACCTGGCAAAGGAGCTATAATTCGTAGTGGACAACTTGGTGATGTAATGAAAGAATCTATTCAAGCTGCAATTACATTAGTTAGGAGTCGCTGTAAATCTTTAGGTATAGATGAAAAATTTTACGAGAATAAAGATATTCATATTCACGTACCAGATGGAGCTACACCAAAAGATGGCCCATCTGCAGGTATTGCTATGGTAACGGCAATTGCGTCAAGCCTAAATCACGTACCAATTAAATCTAGCGTCGCAATGACTGGTGAAGTAACATTATATGGTGAAGTATTACCAATTGGTGGATTAAAAGAAAAAATGTTGGCGGCACTAAGAGCAGGGATTAAGACGGTTTTAATTCCAGAAAAAAATACAAAAGATTTGGAAGAAATACCGAATGAAATTAAAGTTCAACTAGAAATTATTCCAGTTAGCTCAATTGAACAAGTATTAGACATTGCACTAGAATATAAACCATTACCAATTGAAAATACAATTCAATTGAATAATGATCAAAAGCTGGTGGATACAACTAAAGCGGTAACGCCTGGTGTTCATGCCTAATTATTAAAATAATAGTACAAAACGGTAGCAAATTAGAGTCTCGCTACCGTTTTATTATTAGTAAAGAATTTTATGTTAAGTATTATTGGATTTTTATTAACTATCGGTATTTTAGTAGTAGTTCATGAATTTGGACACTACGTTGTAGCACGAATATTCAAAGTTAAAATAATTTGCTTCTCAATTGGATTTGGACCTAAACTCTTAAAATGGAAAAGCAAACATAATGAGTGGTGTATTAGCGCTATCCCATTAGGTGGTTATGTACAAATGTTAGATGAACAGGATAATGTAGTACCATCCGAATTAAAAGCTCAAGCGTATAATAATAAACCGCCATACCAAAAATTATTAATTGCTTTTGCTGGACCATTTTTTAATATCTTATTTGCTTTTTTAGCATATTATGTAATGGGTATTTATGGTGTTTATACTTTAAAACCAGTAATTCAGACAATTACCCCTACCCCATTGGTACAAAATTTAAATCAAATTCCACTAAATAGTACTATTGTAAGTATAAATAATAACTCAGTAACCTCTTGGAGCTCTGCCAATAAAATTTTTTATAATCAAGTAGAACAAAATCCAATTGTTAACATAACCGTTAAAACATCAAGTACAGTAAAAGATAAAATAATTCAACTAGATTTAAAAAAATATCTTGACAATAATGAAACACCAGATCTTGGAGACCTAGGAGTTTATCCATTTAAATACTTACCAATTATTAGCTATGTTGAACCACAATCACCTGCTGCAAAAGCTGGATTATTAGAACAAGATAAAATAGTAAAAATCAATCAAAACAATGTAAAATCATGGTTTGATATAGCTCAAATTATTCGTGCAGCACCTAGTGATAAGCTCAACTTTGAAATTAATCGAGGAAATAATCTTAAACATATTAGTTTAATTGCAGATTCAAGCACTGATGATAATGGACAAATAATTGGTAAAGTTGGTATAATGCCTACTTTAGATGCTGAATTGTTGATGCAAAATAGCTACATAAAGAACTACAGTGTTTTTAGTAGCTTTAATTACGCTTATTCATCATGCTTAAATTTAATTCAAACTAATTTAACAATGTTGAGTTATATGGTACAAGGTAAATTATCTTGGCATAATTTAGGTGGTCCTATTAGTGTAGCTAAAGCATCTCAAGCTGCGTTACATCAAGGGGTGAAGGCATTTATTGATTTATTGGCATTAATAAGTTTAAGCTTAGCTATAATGAATTTATTGCCAATTCCTGTTTTGGATGGTGGTCATATAGTGATTTACACTATAGAATGTATAACAGGTAAAAAACTTAGCTCAGCATCACAACAAATTTTATTTAAAATTGGCTTAATTGCCGTACTTGCAATCAGTGGTATTGCGTTATATAACGATTTTATTAAGTTATTTAATCTGTAATGAAACATAAATATAAAACTCTTGGTTTGACATTGCTATGTCTGTTTTCATCAAGCTATGCTGCAAACAGTAGCTTTGTGGTACAAAAAATTCGCATTGAAGGTTTACAACGAATTGAAATGGGTACCGTATTTAGCTACTTACCCGTTAAAGTTGGTGATGCATTAAGTGCTGAGCAAACAGATGAAATAATTCATCGCCTGTATAACACTGGTTTTTTTGATGATGTTAGAGTTGAAGAACAAGGCTCTACATTAATCATTGATGTACAAGAAAGACCTGTAATTTCAAAATTAGAAATGACTGGAACATCTGAATTTGATGATAAAGAATTATTAAAATCACTCAAAAATAATGGTTTAGCTACTGGATTAATTTTTGACCAAAGTATTTTAGATAATGCAGTATTAAGTATTAAAACAGAATACTATAATCGAGGTATGTACTCAGTTATTATAACTCCAGTTGTAACTCAGCTTGAAAGAAATCGGGTCAACATTAACATTAAAATTTCTGAGGGATCAATCGCTAAAATTGGAGGTATAGCATTTACCGGCAATAAAATTTTTAGCAACCACGAGTTACTGAGTCAAATTTATTTGACCACTGGAAACTGGATGAGTTGGTGGTACAAAGATAACCAATACTCTAGTGATAAATTGGCTGGTGATTTGGAGACTATTCGTTCTTTTTATCTCAATAATGGTTACATTGATTTCAGACTAAACTCGGTTCAAGTTCAGTTAACACCAGATAAAAAACAAATCTATATCACCGCTAATATTTTTGAAGGTGAACAATATAAATTCAAAAGTATTAAATTAGCTGGGGATTATAAAGACATTCCACCAGAAGTTATTGCCCCACTAATAACAGTAAAACCAGATCAAATTATTAATCAACAAACTCTTAATAAAAATATTGAAAATATTAAAAATACTATGGGTAATTATGGATATGCTTTTGCCAATGTCAATCCAATTCCTGATGTTGATGCAAAAACTCATACGGTTGCTTACACATTGTTTATCGATCCTGGTAAAAAAATCTATATTCGCAATATTAATATTAGTGGTAATGATAAAACTCGAGACGTTGTGATTCGTAGAGAGCTGCGACAACAAGAGGCTGCATTGTATAACTCTCAAGCAATTAAACGTTCTAAAGATCGTTTAGACGTATTAGGATATTTTAAATCAACAGATGTTACTACGGCACCAGTACCTGGAGTAAATGATGAAGTTGATATGAATGTTAAAGTTGTAGAAAATAATACAGGTAGTATTAATTTTGGGGTTGGTTATGCCCAAGGACAAGGGGTAATTTTAAATGGTGGTATTACGCAAAGTAATTTATTTGGATCTGGTAAATCAGCCTCACTAAATGCTTCGACGAGTGCCTTAAATCAAAGTATCTCATTATCTTTTACAGATCCATATTATTTATCAAATGGTACCAGTTTAGGTTATGATATTTATGATACCGCATATACTCCTGGAAATATTGGTATTAGCCCATACTCAACAACAACACTAGGTGCAAGGATTAGAACATCTGTACCTGTATCTGAATTTGATCGCATTAATATGAGTATTGGTTTTGAAAATAATCAAATTAGTATAAATAATAATACAGCACCATTACGTTTTGTTCAATTTACAAATCAATATGGTAACTCAGTCAATGCTATTCCATTAACGGTTAGCTGGGCTAGAAATACAACCGATAGCTCGTTGTGGCCAACTCAAGGTGCTAACTACTCACAAACAATTACTGCAACAGCACCAGGTGTTGGTGCTCAATATTATAAATTTGACTCAGTGGATGCCTGGTATTTCCCGATTAGTGAAGACTTCACATGGAAAACGAACGGTGAGTTAGGTTTTGTAAATGCATATGGTGGCGATAGCCAAGTTCCATTCTACCAAAACTTCTTAGAAGGTGGACCTGGTTCAATTAGAGGTTACTACATTGGTAGTTTAGGTCCTAAAGACACTGACGGCTCTTCTATTGGTGGTACACGTTGGGCAATGTTAAGTAATAATTTAATGTTCCCAATCCCTGGTGTAAAAGACGAAAAATCAGTACGAATGAGTTTATTCTATGATATGGGTACTTTATTTGGTGGTAGCCCATTTGATTTAAGTGCTGGACAAATGTTTAGAGCAAGTTATGGTGTTGGTTTACTATGGATTTCTCCAATGGGACCGATTCAATTAAGCTATGCTCAACCGATGTTTAGTCAACCAAATGATAGTGTCCAAAACTTCCAATTTACTCTTGGACAAATGTTTTAATCTTTTCTTAACTTAACTTTATAGGAACTTTACTATGAAAAAAACTAAATTAGCGTTGTTAGGTCTTAGCTTAGCTAGTTCTTTAGCTTTTGCTGATGATTTTAAACTTGGCTATATTAATGTTGATCGTGTATTTGCAGAAGCAAAACCAGCTCAAGCTATTCAACAAGCATTAAAAGCTAAATATGCGCCACAACAAACTGAATTACAAACAATGAATACAAACATTGTAAATGAACAAAACCAAATGCAAACAATTGCTAACAAAGCACCTAGTTTTGATAAATTAGCTAAAGCAGATCAAGCTAAATTGAAAACTTTAGAAGCTCAATATCAAAAAGACCAAGGCGCATTCCAACAAAAATATGTAACATTCCAACAAAATGTACAAAAATCTCAAGAGTTAGCATTATCATTGTTAATGACAAAAACAAATACTATTCTTAAAGATTTAAGTGATAAAAAAGGTTATGATTTAGTTCTAACTTCAAATCAATTAGTTTATGCTAAACCTAAATTTGATTTAACAGATCAAGTTATGGATCAATTAAACACAATTGATACATCTGATATTATTAAACAAATCAATAATCCAGCTCCACAACAAACTGCAATGGGACAAGCTCCTGTAGCAGCAGCTCCAGCACCTGTAACTAAGTAATTAGTTTGGGTTGAAGTATGATTGATTCTACTTCAAACTAAAATTATAGCTCAAACATTTTATTATGGTTTGAGCTATAATTACATATTGTAACGATGACAAGGATTAAATAAAATGCAATACAAACTTTCAGAACTAGTTGCTCTTTTTGGTGGAAAACTGGTTGGTGAAGATACGACAATTACAGCCATAGCACCAACAGACTTAGCTCAAATTGGTCATATTACGTTTTTATCTGATAATAAATATAAAAAATTATTAACATCTTGCCAAGCAAGTGCGATTATAATAAAAGAAGAAGATGCTAATGACGTAATGATTCCAAAAATCATTACACCAAATCCTTATTATTATTTTAGCTTAGTAAGCAATTTATTTAATCCGCGTCGTAAACTTAAAGCTGGTATAGCCACAAGTGCCTACATAGAACAAGACTCTCAGCTTGGGAAAAATCCATCAGTTAGCCACAATGTAGTGATTGGAAGTCAATCTAAAATTGGCGATAATTGTCAAATATTTGCAAATGTAGTTATTGGTAATAATGTTGAAATCGGCGATAATGTTTTTATATATCCTAACGCAACAATCTATGATAATGTTAAAATCGGAAATAACTGCGTAATTCACAGTGGTGCAGCTATAGGTTCGGATGGCTTTGGCAATGCCAAAAATGAAAAAATGCACTATAACCGCATTCCTCAAATTGGTGGGGTTGTGATAGGTGATAATGTAGAAATTGGTTCCAATACTACAGTAGACTGTGGAACATTTGAACCAACAATTATTGAAGATGGTGCTCGTATTGATAATCTTGTACAGATTGCACACAATGTGAAAATTGGTGCACACGCAGGTATAGCATCACAAGTTGGAATTGCAGGCAATACAAAAATTGGTAAACATGTAATGCTTGGTGGAAATGCAGGTATTGCAGATCATATTGAAATTTGTGATTATACTGTAATTGGTGCAAGTTCAAATGTTGGCAAAAACATAACTAAACCGGCACTTTATTCATGTGGAATGACTGCAATGGAGTATAAGGATTGGGCAAAAACTTATGTACACCTACGTAACATAGATAAGATGAATAATAAAATACGTGATTTACAAACTAAAGTAGAACAATTAGAAGGTAAAAAAGATGAGTGAAAATATTAATTTATCACAATTAAATATCCTAGAAATAATGAAGTGTTTACCACATCGTTATCCATTTCTATTAGTTGATAGAGTGACTAATTATGAAGCAGGTAAATCAATCAGTGCATATAAGAATGTAACAATTAATGAACCATTTTTTGTTGGACATTTTGCTGAGTTTCCTGTAATGCCAGGTGTTTTGATTGTTGAAGCAATGGCACAGGTCGCTGGGTTACTAACTGTAATGACGTATGGTGAACGCAAAGAAAATGAATTATATTTTTTTGCGGCAATTGATAAAGCACGTTTCAAGCGTCAAGTTATTCCAGGTGACCAACTTATGTTTGAAGTTGAAATGGTTAAAGTAACTCGTGGAATTGGTAAGTATCGTGCAGTAGCAAAAGTTGATGGACAAATTGCTGCTGAAGCTGAAATAATGATTGCAAAAAAAGAGGTGTAATGTGACTGTTAAAATTCATCCAACAGCTATTGTTGATAGTAATGCTGTAATTGGTGCAGGTACTGAAATTGGTGCTTATTCAATTATTGGTCCTAAAGTTGTACTAGGTGAAAACTGTTGGATTGGTAATCACGTAAATATTACAGGAAACACTACAATCGGTAAAGGCACCAAAGTTTATCACTTTGCATCTTTAGGTGAAGCTCCACAAGATAAAAAATATCAAGGTGAAGATACTAAACTAATTATTGGTGAAAATAATACAATTCGTGAATACTGTACACTTAATACCGGTACTGTTCAAGGTAATGGTCAAACGGTTATTGGTAATAATAACTGGATTATGGCATATGTACATATTGCACATGACTGTATCATTGGTAATAATGTTATTTTTGCAAATGGTGTTACATTAGCTGGACATATTACAGTTAAAGATTGGGTAATTTTAGGTGGGCTAGTTCCAGTACATCAATTCTGTATTATTGGTGAACATGCGATGATTGGCGGACAAACAGCAGTTGCACAAGACGTACCTCCATATACAATGGCATCAGGTTATCGTGCTGAACCTAAAGGTGTGAATACTGAAGGTCTAAAACGCAGAGGCTTCACAGCAGAACAAATTGACTCAATCAAACAAGCATATAAAATTTTGTATCGTAATGGATTATCTTATAATGAAGCCAAAACGTTTATTGAAGATATGTCTGTAGACAATGTGGTTCTTAAAGCTTATGTCGAGTTCTTTCAACAATCAACCCGTGGAATTATTCGCTAATGCTTAAAGTAGCAATGATTGCAGGAGAGGCTTCAGGTGATATGTTAGCCTCTTCTTTAATATCAGCACTCAAAGAACAATATCACGGAGAAATTGAGTTTGTAGGAATTGGTGGCACAATGATGAAACAAGCAAGTTTCATAAGCTGGCATAACATGGAAACTCTATCAGTAATGGGATATATTGAAGTAATTAAATCATTACCAGAATTAATTAAATTACGTTATACGGTACTCAAACAACTACTAAGCTATAAACCAGATGTATTTATCGGTGTTGATGCGCCAGATTTTAATTTTTTCATTGAACATAAATTAAAACAAGCAGGAATAAAAACAGTACATTATATTAGCCCAACTATTTGGGCATGGCGTTATGAACGAATCCATAAAATAAAACAATCAACAGACTTAATGCTATGTATTTTTCCATTTGAAGAAGCTATTTACACTAAAGAAAAAATGAAAGCTAAATTCATAGGTCATCCGATGGCAAATGCAATTGAAATGAGTATTGATACACAGCACTATCGTAATCAATTAAGTTTACCGACTGATAAAATTATTTATACAGTATTAAGCGGTAGTCGTAAGCGTGAAATAGATAGTTTAGCAACAACATTAATTGACACATGTAATTTAATTCATAATAATATACCAAATAGTATATTTGTGTTTCCGTTTGCAAATCAAACAACTCAAGCAATGATGAAGGAACACTTACAAATGGCAAGTGTTAAATTCCCCTATCAGCTGGTATTAAATCGCACACGAGAAACACTTAAAGCCTGTGATTATGCAATTGCAAAAAGTGGTACTGTAAGTCTTGAAGCAGCACTATGCAAAAAACCAATGTTAATTTGCTATAAAATTAATAAATTTACTGAATGGATGTTACGTCGTAAAATTACGATTAAATATGTAGGACAACCAAATATTATTGCAGGTAAAGAAATTGTTAAAGAGTTTTTACAGGAAGATGCTAATCCTCAAGCAATGAGTAACTATATGATAGAATTATATAACAATCCAGAAAAACGCCAAACAATGATTACTGAGTTTGAAAAACTTCACCAACAACTCCGTCAAGACGCAAGCATTGAAGGAGCACAAGCAATTTTAAATTTAGTAGAATATAAATGTTAATTTGCGGTGTTGATGAAGCTGGTCGTGGACCATTAGCTGGCAATGTTGTTGCTGCCGCAGTAATACTCGATCCATCTAAACCAATTGCAGGATTAAATGATTCTAAAAAACTAAGTGAAAAAAAACGTGATTTACTTTATCCGCTGATTATAGAAAATGCCCTAGCCTATGCAATTGCCGAGGCTAGTGTTGAAGAAATCGATAGGCTAAATATATTACAAGCTAGTTTATTAGCAATGAGCCGAGCAGTTGCAAAACTTAATCCAAATGCAAATAAAGCTCTTATTGATGGTAATAAGCTACCGCCACAATTAATAATTCCAGCTGAAGCTATAATTGGCGGTGATGGACTAATAGCTGAAATATCTGCGGCATCAATTCTAGCTAAGGTAACTCGAGATAAACAGCTTTATGAATTGGATAAATTGTACCCTGAGTATGGATTTGCTAAGCATAAAGGTTATGGCACAAAACTGCATCTTGAGGCACTAATTAAACATGGTCCAATAAAAGGCATTCATCGCCAAAGTTTTTCACCAATTAGACAACTAAATCTATTTGAGGTATAAAATTAATATGAATAACCAAGAAATTATTAAAGAATTTGCTGAAATGCATCGCCAAAAATTTTACTTTGTACGCCATGGTGAAACTGATTGGAATAAACAAGGTATCTTAATGGGACAAATGGATATACCTTTAAATGAAACAGGTATCCAACAAGCTAAATTAGCTAAGATAATAATAATGCAATGTAAATTTGGTTTGGTTTTTTCTAGTTCACTACAAAGAGCCTACAAAACCGCACAAATACTCACTGAAGATACAGGATTAGCTATTCAAATTTTACAAGGTCTAAAAGAACGTGGGTTTCCAAGTGGAATGTTACATGATGATTTGGAACATATTACTACCGATAATTTAACAGATAGCTATGAAAAATGGTCGGAATTTAGCTCTCGAGTTATGACTAGCTTAGATTATATTTTATCGCAAAAACAAGAGTTACCATCATTAATTATTGCACATGGTGGTGTTTTAGTTGCGATCTGCCAAGCGTTGAATGTAGTAATGCCAACTATTGCTAACTGTCAGCCGTTAGAGTTTTGGCAAGATGAACAAGGTTTTTGGCAAGT
>DYTA01000056.1 GCA_020726205.1 Nitrosospira multiformis | reverse complement strand
AATAATAAGTTAATTTTAAAAACAAAATGCTATTTAGATTAGGGTTGTAAAGTATACTTTGGTTTTTAAGTATACTTTACAATTATTTAAGTTTTAGTTTTTTACTTAATTAACCATTTGCGAGGAATTAAAATATAAATTGAAGCAATGGCTAATAGACAATATCCACACATGCTTACAAATGGTCCAGATATACCAAAAACTTTCCAGTCAACTGCAGCACATTCTGCTGTTCCACTTAATACCGTATGAATAAAACCACTTAATGGAACTTTACTATATAAGATACTTAGTGGCATACCACAAGATGATGGCCATAATTCAGGTGGTAAACTTTGTAACCACACATGATGGTGTGCAACTTTGATGCCAAATAATGAAAATCCTAATGTTAGTAGTGAATATGGAATATTACCCCAACCCTTACAGTTATTAATGATGGCAATTAAGGAAATAAAACCAATAATTCCGTAAATTACACGTTGAGCAATACATAGAGGGCAAGGTTCTGCACCTTCAAAGAATTGTGAATATAATGCATAAGCTAAAGAACCAAAACAAAATAAAAAAACCAATGAAAATGTCAGTCGTTGAGTAATAAATTTAATTAAATTTGAGAACATAAGATAAAACCTTTACAATAGCGTAAATAAAAGTTAAGTATTATATACTGTTTAGGAGTTATTATGCGTAGTGTATTTTATATCTCAGATCACACCGGAATTACTACTGAAAAATTAGGTTCTGCATTATTAAGTAAATTTCCTGAAGCCAAATTTCGTAATGAATCATTTCCATTTGCTAATTCTCCTGCTAAAATTAGCCAAGCTTTATTGAAAGTTCGTAATCGTTTTATGGTAGAAGGAAAGCCACCAATAATTATTTCAAGTGTAATAAATCCTGAATTACGTCAGTTATTACATGTTGATTACGCTGTTAATTTAGATTTTTTTGATGCTTTTTTGGGGCGTTTAGAAGAGGCTCTGGGTGCTAATGCAGTTTTGCATCCAATTAGTGGTGTGCATAGTATTGGTAACGAAGAAAGTTATAATAATAGAATTGATGCAATTCATTACTCAATGGAAAATGATGATGGAGTTAGTAGTAAACATTATGATGATGCTGATATTATTATAGTTGGTGTATCTCGTGTTGGAAAAACGCCAACTAGTATTTACTTAGCAGTTAATTATGGTATTAAAGTTGCTAACTATCCCTTAGCTGAGGTAGATTTACATAGTGATAATTTACCAAAAATATTACAGCCATATCGCCAAAAACTATTTGGGTTAAGTATTGAAGCTCCAAGATTGCACAGTATTCGTTCTCATCGTTTACCAAACAGTAAGTATTCGCAGTTAAATACATGTATGAATGAGATTCAGTCTGCTGAAAGAATTTTTACGCATTGTGAAATCCCATTTTTAAATACTAGCCATAAGTCTATTGAGGAAATTTCTGTTGCAATTATGCAAGTGGTTAAATTAAAAAGACAATTTTGATTTAAAATGTAAAATTATAGACATTAGTCTTCAATATAGTGTACAATAATGGTTCTTATTTTTTAAAATTCGCACACTTATGGTCAAAGGGTGTGACCATTGGTCATCTAAATCCATAGGTGGAGGTATAACCCTTATAAAGGAAAATTAATTATGTCAGTTTCAATTAAAGAAATGTTAGAAGCTGGAGTTCACTTCGGTCACCAAACTAAATTCTGGAATCCAAAAATGAAGCAATTTATTTTTGGTTCACGTAATAAAATTCACGTTATCAATTTAGATAAAACTTTACCTATGTTTGAAGAAGCAATTAAGTTTACTAAACAAACAGTTAAAAATAAAGGTTTCGTTCTTTTTGTTGGTGCTAAAGCACAAGCTAGTGAAATTATTGCAGAAGAAGCAAAACGTTGTGGTATGCCATACGTTGATCACCGTTGGTTAGGTGGAATGTTAACTAACTTTGAAACAGTTAAAAAATCAATTAAAAAATTAGAAACAAAATCTGCATTGTTAGAACAAGCAGATGCTGGTTTATCTAAAAAAGAATTATTAGATATCTCTCGTGAAGTTGAAAAACTTCAAAGAACAATTGGTGGTATTGCTGAAATGAAAGGCTTACCTTCTGCAATGTTCGTGGTTGATACTGGTATGCATGATATTGCAATTCAAGAAGCTCAAAAATTGGGTATTCCTGTTATCGGTGTTGTGGATACAAATAATGATCCTTCTGGTGTTGATTATATTATCCCTGGTAATGATGATTCTGCTCGTGCTATTAAACTTTATGCTTCAGCTATTGCTGATGCTGTTTTAGCCGCAAAAAATGAAACGGTTGCTGATTTAGCTAAAGCAGTTAAAGTTGAAATCGTTGAAGATGCAGCTGAAGAAGCAAAAACAGTAAGAAGAGTTAAAAAAGCTACTGACGAAGCTGGTGAATAATTTTTCGTTGAGCCGTAACTTTGTTACGGCTCAGTTTTATATTTAAATCAAATTTATGTTGGTATACATAGGAGTTTAATATGGCAAATATTACTGCCAAAATGGTTGCTGAACTACGTGAAATGACTGGTTTAGGAATGATGGAGTGTAAAAAAGCTTTAGTTGAAGTTGAGGGTGACCTAAAAAAAGCTGAAGAATTACTAAGAATTAAATCTGGTAACAAAGCATCAAAAATGGCTGGTCGTACTGCTGCAGAAGGTGTTGTTGTTGTTGCTATTTCTGCGGATAAAAAAACTGGTGCAATGGTTGAAGTTAACTGTGAAACAGATTTTGTGGCTAAAGATTCAGGTTTTGTAGCTTTTGCAACAAGTATTGCTGATGCGATTGTGGTAAATCCATCTGCTACAATTGAAAATATTGCTGAATTAAAAGTTGCTTCTGGTGAAACAGTTGAAGAAATCCGTAAGGCTACAGTAGCTAAATTAGGCGAGAATATGAGCGTACGTCGCTTTGTTCGTTATAGCACTGAAGGTGAATTAGCTGCTTATTTACATGGTTCAAAAATAGGTGTTTTAGTTGATTTAAACGGTGGTGATGATGCTTTAGGTAAAGATATTGCTATGCATATTGCTGCTGCAAAACCAAAAGCACTTGATGCTGCGGGTGTAGATGCTGCATTAATTGAAACAGAACGTCGTGTTGCTTCTGAGCGTGCCAAAGAAGCAGGTAAGCCAGCTGAAATGATTGAAAAAATTGTTGAGGGAACTGTAAATAAATTCTTGAAAGAAATTACTTTATTAAGTCAAGTATTTATCAAAGCTGAAGATGGCAAACAATCTATTGAGCAATTGTTAAAATCTAAATCTGCAACTATCAATGGTTTTACATTGTATGTTGTTGGTGAAGGTATTGAGAAAAAAGTTGTTGATTATGCTGCAGAAGTAGCAGCTGCTGCTAAAGTATAATTTTACAAATTTACAAAAAATCCTTCGTTGTAGCGAAGGATTTTTTGTTATAATTACCAATATAATTTAAACTTTAAATAAAGGAACTAAAAATGGAAGAGCAAATTATTTTTACAGATAATGCAGTAGCAAAAGTTAGAGAATTAATTGAAGAAGAAGGTAATCCTGATTTGAAATTAAGAGTTTTTATTACTGGCGGTGGTTGTTCTGGTTTTCAATATGGTTTTACCTTTGATGAAATTACAAATGAAGATGATTTTGTAATTGATAAAGAAGGTGTTAAATTTTTGGTTGATACAATGTCATTTCAATATTTAACTGGAGCGGAAATTGATTATGTTGATTCTTTTGAAGGATCTCAGTTTACAATTAAGAATCCAAATGCTCAAACTACTTGTGGTTGTGGTTCATCATTTTCGGTTTAAGATTATGAACTTAAAACGTTTCGTATTCTCTTTGAGTATGGCGTTTCTAGTTATGGATGTCCATGCTTTTAGTGTGGACGACTTTGTACCTGACTTTTTAAGTGCAGGGCAAGTTAGTGAGAGTCAGGTTCTTAATTCGCATATGGCTTTTAGTATTCCAGAATCTAGTCAACAACGATTTACTAATAGTAATGAACAGTATTGGTATTGCGATAAACTAAAAGATCCATTATGTATGAAACAAAATGCCAGTGCTGTTATTGCTAGGACTAAATCAGATAATGCTGAAGCTACTGTTCATGCTAATTTGGGTGCTAACGATAAATATTTTAATCGAAACAGTAATTCTTATGATCAAAATGCAGTTGCTAATTTTAATATTACAAATTCAAATCAGGCGGCGATGCAAGCGTATTCACCAAAGTTAAACAATTATTCAACTGAAGATACATTAAAACAAAGTGTAGCTATTCCGTTAAAACCAAGTAATAATACAGCGGTTACTGTTGGTACTAATCAAGTTCAGTTTAATCTATCTTATTAATCTACATTGTCATATTTTTTGAGGTGTTAAGTGAATTATCAATTATACTTAATTTTAATTTTAGCCTATTTATTTGGGTCATTATCTTTTGCTATTATCATTAGTAAATTAATGAAACTAGATGATCCACGTAGCTACGGTTCTAATAATGCAGGTGCGACTAATGTAATGCGGAGTGGTAATAAAAAAGCTGCTGCATTTACTTTATTAGGTGATCTAGTTAAAGGATTAATTGTTGTTTTAATCGTACGGTGTTTAATGCGTGGTATAAGCGGTGGTGAGGCTATTATTGGTATTTGCGGTTTACTAGTTGTTATTGGACATATATATCCGATCTTTTTTAAGTTTAAAGGTGGAAAGGGTGTCGCAACTGCTATAGGTGTGTTATTAGGTTTTAGTCCAATTTTGGCTTTATTATTAGTTATTAGTTGGTTTATTGTGTTTAAAGTATCACGGATTTCTTCTTTAGCCGCTGTTTTAGCAACTCTTATATCTCCAGTATATGCATATATTATATTTGGGAATACATCATATTTTGGCGCAACTTTAATGATTGCAGTATTAGTTGTTTTTAAACATCGCAGTAATATTGTAAGATTATTAAAAGGTAAAGAGCACAGTTTTAAAAAAGAAGATACTAAATCAACAAATAATGATGTTGGTTAAATTAATTAAATGATTAGGTTGTGAATGAAAACAAATTTAAAGAAACTAATTTTATTAGTAAATTTAGGATCTCCTGAAGCTCTAGATGTTAAGTCAATTAAAAATTTTCTAAAAGTATTTTTGTCTGATAAAAGAGTAGTTAATTTACCTCGTTATTTATGGTATCCTATTTTATATGGAATAATCCTACCTATTCGTTCTAAAAAATTGTTACATAAATATCAACAAATTTGGCTTGATGGTAAAGGTATGCCACTTAGTTATTATACACAACAACAAGCATTACAACTGCAGCAAGAGTTTGATAATTCTGATACTGTTGTGGATTATGCGTTTTGTTATGGTTCTCGTACAATTCGTGAGCGATTAACTCATTTTGAAGCTAGTTTTACAATAGATGAATTGATTGTTTTACCACTTTACCCACAATATTCTAGTTCGACTACAGCACCGGTTTTTGATCAATTAAGTGCTTACTATACAGATAAATATCAGATTCCGCAAATAAAATTTATTAATAGTTTTGCTGTTAATCGACAATATATAAAAATTTTAGCTGATAATGTTCGAAAATATTGGATAGAAAGTCAAGAAACTAAACTAGTTGTAAGTTTTCATTCTGTTCCAGTTGATTTAATTGATAATGGTGATAGTTATGTGAAAGAGTGTGAATCAACATATCTAGCATTATGTATTGAGTTAGGTTTAGATCCAAAGCTAAATGCTTTGTTATGCTATCAATCTAAATTTGGTAAAGCAAAATGGGTTGAACCTGCTACTGATAATACTATAAAATCTTTAGCATTATCTGGTTGTAAAAATATTGTAGTGGTTTGTCCTGGGTTTGTCAGTGATTGTTTAGAGACATTAGAAGAGGTATCTCAAGAATATCGAGATTTATTTTTGAATAATGGTGGTAAAAAATTTGGATATGTGCCTTGTTTTAATGATTCTTTCGAGTTTATTAACGTGTTAAAAAAGATAATTAATTAAATTAAAAAAGGGGTTATTTTATGTGCGGAGTAGTTGGTGGTGTTAGTGAGCGTAACGTAGTTGCCGTTATATTAGAAGGTCTTTCTCGTTTAGAATATCGTGGTTATGATTCAGTTGGTGTTGCTGTGATTACTAAAAGTGGCAGCTTAGAACGTAAGCGTGTTACTGGAAGAGTGAAGTTACTGACTGAATTATGTACAAAAGATGAATTTCGTGGTCAAGTTGGTATTGGTCATACACGTTGGGCTACACATGGTGGTGTTAGTGAAACAAATGCCCATCCTCACTTTTCAAATGATACTTTAGCTGTAGTTCATAATGGAATTATTGAAAATTATGCTCAATTACGACATGAATTACAAGAACAGGGATATATTTTTGAATCGCAAACAGATACTGAAGTAATTGTTCATTTAGTTCATTCAATATATAAACATAATCATAATTTATTAGATGCGGTGCGTCAGGCAACTCATCAATTACATGGTGCATATGCAATTGGTGTGATTAACAAGGATAACCCAGATGAAATAATTTGTGCTCGTCTAGGCTCTCCAATGGTACTTGGAATTGGTATCGAAGAAATGTTTTTTGCATCAGATATTTCGGCTTTATTACCTGTTACACAAAAAGTTGTCTATCTTGAGGAAGGTGATATTGCTCGGATTAAAATTAGTGGTTATCAAATATGGGATAAATCAGGCGTAGAAGTAGAGCGTCAGCAAAATATTAGTGAATTATCTGCATCAGCAACTGTATTGGGACAATATCGTCATTATATGCAAAAGGAAATTTTTGAGCAACCACGAGCAATAGCAGACACGATGCAACATTTAGGAGAAGATTTTAATCCTCTTGCTTTTGGTGAGTTAGCGCCACAAATTTTTGCTGAAATTAATAAGGTTCAAATCATTGCATGTGGAACTAGTTACAATGCAGGATTGATTGCTAAATATTGGATTGAAGAATATGCAAATTTAGAGTGTTCTGTGGATATTGCAAGTGAATATCGTTATCGTAAAATTCCAGCAAATCCACAAACATTAGTAATTAGTTTATCTCAGTCAGGTGAAACAGCTGATACTTTAGCAAGTATTAAATATGCTATTGAATTAGGTATGGATAAAACATTATCAATATGTAATGTTGCTGAAAGTAGCTTGGTTCGTTTGTCTAAATTACATGTATTAACGCAAGCAGGTCCTGAAATTGGTGTTGCATCAACAAAAGCATTTACTACTCAATTAGTTGTTCTAATGTATTTGGCATTTAGTTTAGCAAAAACACGTAATTTATTGCCAGTACATCAAGAGGCTGAAATAATTAATCAAATTCGTCGATTACCAAGTTTAATTGTTGCTGTACTAGCAT
>DYTA01000055.1 GCA_020726205.1 Nitrosospira multiformis | reverse complement strand
TGTCTATTATTTTTGTAATAATTATTGAGTTTTTTATAAAAAAACACAATGTGATGATAGTAATCTATTAGATAATTAATTATTTTATAAAGGTAACATTAATGTTAAATTTTGACTTACAAATAGCAATTCTACGTTCATTAGTTCCAAGCTATGTTGATGAAAAAAGACTTGAAATTACTTCAACTCAATTTAAAACAGAACAAGATAGCTTTATGTTTAACTTGCAATATTTAAAACGTGAAAAATTAGTTGATATCTCTAGCATAAGTAATCGTTCAAATACTACAACTACAAATTTTGATGACGCAGTTCATTTATTAAATATCAAATCTGATACTTACACTTTAGCAAGATGTAGTATTACGCACTTAGGAATAAAAGCACTATCAACTCATTTAGGAACTAAATTTATTCGAGCATGTTGTGATTAATAATTTTTTAGAATAAGCAGGTAGCATTACGTAATTCTACCTGCTTATTCTTACATACGATCCACTACATCAATGCCTAATAACTGAAGAGTTGTTCGCAGCGTTTTAGCAGTTAATGCAGCTAATGCAAGACGGCTATTTTTAATGCTGTGTTCAACATCAGATCTTAAGATAGGACAAGACTCGTAAAATTTCATAAATAATCCTGCTAGCTCATAAATATACATGCACAGATAATGCGGATAATTTTCTTTAGCTGTTAATAATAATTTATCTGAAAATTTTGCAATATGTAAAGCTAAATTATGTTCAGCAACTTCATTAATTCTTACTGGTATATTTTCAAAATCATTAATATTTAGCTCAGCTTTTTTAAAAATGCTAATAATTCTAGTATATGCGTATAACAAATATGGCGCTGTATTTCCTTCAAAAGACAACATTTTATCAAAACTAAAAACATAATCACTCAAGCGGTTCTTAGACAAATCTGCATATTTTATTGAAGATATAGCTAAACTACTTGCCAATGTATTTATTTCTTCAACACTCCAATCTGGATTACGTAATTTAATCATATCTCCAGCTCGTTCAATCGCTTCATCAATTAACTCAATTAATTTAACCGTTCCGCCACTTCTAGTTTTGAAAGGTTTACCATCTTCCCCCATCATTGTTCCAAATGCAGCATGTTCCATTACAGTATTTGGACGTGCTATACCAGATTTTTTACTGACAACAGCTAACTGCTTCATATGTAATGCTTGGCGAGAGTCAATAACATAAACTAATCGATCAGCATTTAAACGTTGAACACGATCATATACAGCGGCTATATCTGTTGTAGCATATAAATAACCACCATCTTTTTTCTGAATAATAAAAGGAGACTCTGCTTTACCACCTAAGTCGGCTTCTGTAAAAAATACACACTTAGCACCATCGCTTTCAACAGCTAAACCTTTTTCCATTAACAGATTAACCATTGGCGATAACAAATCATTGTAAAAACTTTCACCGACAACATCACTTGGTATTAATTTAGTATTAAGCTTTTCATAAATTTGTTGACAATGTCCCAAAGATGTATTAACAAATTGATGCCAAAGCTTTAATACTTCTGAGTCACCAGCCTGTAGTCGAACAACATATTCACGAGCCTTATTCGCAAAGACCTCATCCTCATCAAAACGAATCTTAGCTTGACGATAAAAGACTTCTAAATCACTTAATGCTATTAATACCTCATTATTATCCTGCTGTGTTTCAACCAAGAAGGCAGTTAACATACCAAATTGAGTACCCCAGTCTCCTACATGATTACGACGAATCACAGAATGTCCAAGATATTCAAAAATTCTAACTAAAGCATCACCAATTACAGTACTACGCAAATGTCCAACATGCATTTCTTTCGCTAAATTTGGTGCTGAATAATCTACCACAATTTTATGTTTTTGAGTTTCATGTACTTCAAGAATATTATTACAAATAAGAGTTGATAAATAATCATTACGAAGTGTGACATTTATAAACCCAGGACCGGCGATTTCTAATTTCTCTATAATGTTGTCGTCATCAATGAAATTAACTATTTTTGTTGCTAGCTCCCGAGGATTAATTTTTAATTGTTTGGCTGCAGCCATAGCACCATTAACTTGATAATCACCAAATTCAGGCTTACCTGATTCTTGTAATACAATTGGTGTTGTTTCTGGGATACCTAATTTATTAAACGCCTGACGAAAAATATTTTCTAATATTTGAAAAAGTGTTGTTTGCATAACATAGTCCAAGTAAAAAGATAGGCTTCTGCCTATCTTGAGTGATTTAAGATATAAATTATTCTTGAGCCTGTGGAATAATCCGAGCTAATAAAGCTTTTTCCATTCCTTGCATGTTAGGAATTTTAACATATATACCGCTACCTTGTGCGACTTCAACTGATTCATCTTTTTTATTTTTCATAACATCAATCTTAATTTCACGCATTCCACTTGGATGTAATATCTCTAAAGTGTCACCAAGGCTAAATTTATTTTTAACTTCAATTAAAGCCCAACCAGCAGCATCAATTTCTAATACTTCACCAACATATTGACTGGCTCTGGATTTTGAATGACTATCTAAATAGTTTTGGTAATCTTGAGCATGATGACGTTGCAAGAATCCATCGGTGTAACCACGATTAGCAAGACCTTCAAGGTTAGATAACAATCGTGGATCAAATGGTTTGCCAGCAACCGCAGCATCAATTGCTTGACGATAAGCTTGCGCAACTCTAGCTACATAATAAATTGATTTAGTGCGCCCTTCTACTTTTAATGAGTCAACCCCAATTTTAACTAAACGTTCCACATGCTGAATTGCTCGTAAATCTTTTGAATTCATGATATAAGTACCATGTTCATCTTCAATAATTGGCATAAAATCACCAGGACGAGTTGTATCTTCAATTAAATAAGTTTTATTAGCTAACGGATGACGTTCTACACCACCAGCGGCTGAAAATGCTTGATTAGCATGATCTGCTTCTTGATTAAAATTAAACCCATCTAATAAGCGCACATCACCTGAGTCGTCATTTTCAGTGTCATGTACTTTATACTCCCAACGACATGCATTGGTACAAGTACCTTGATTTGGATCTCGACGGTTAAAATAACCAGATAATAAACAACGTCCAGAATAAGCAATACATAATGCACCATGGACAAATACTTCAATTTCCATATCTGGACATTCTTGGCGGATTTCCTCTATTTCATCCAAAGATAATTCACGAGATAAAATTACCCTAGATAATCCTTGGCGTTGCCAAAATTTAACTCCAGCATAGTTTACGGTATTTGCTTGTACTGACAAATGAATTTCTTGATCTGGCCAACGATCTTTGACCATCATAATTAGACCAGGATCTGCCATAATTAACGCATCTGGTTTTAATTCCATTAATGGTTTCATATCTTTAAGATAGGTTTTTACTTTACCATTATGCGGTAAAATATTACTTGCAATAAATAATTTTTTACCACGATTACGAGCTTCTTCCATACCAAGCTGTAATTGTTCAAGCTTAAATTCATTATTTCTTGCACGTAAACTATAGCGTGGCTGACCTGCATATACTGCATCAGCACCAAAATCAAACGCATACTGTAAATGCTCAAAAGTGCCAGCGGGCAATAATAATTCTGGGGTTTTTAATTTAGTCATTTTATTTCCAAAAAAGATAGATAAGTATACTGCTCTATTATAGCAGATTAAATAGTTTTATTTTATCGACAAGCTATTGTTATAATAAAAAATAACAACCAACAGAATCAAATATCACAGTAAAACAGTAAACTAATTAAATTATTTCTATATTAATTTATTTGCTAATTAGTTAATCTGTTCTGAAATTGGCAACATTTCTTCTACTGATAGTTGCATTACAAATTGCTCTAATTCAACCTCACTAAAACGATATTCAGCATTGCAGTAATCGCAATCAACTTTAATTGATCCTTGCTCAGCGATAATCACCTTAAGCTCATCAGCACCAAGACTCCTCAATACTTCTGCAACTCGACTATGACTACAGCTACACGCAAAATTAACTTTGTGTTGTGGTAAAACTCTTACATCATCTTCATTAAATAATTTATAGAGAAGTGTTTCAAATTTATCAGTAGCTAACTCATGATGTGTCAATGTTTCAGCTAACATAAATACTCGCTCAATCTCATTGTTAAACATTGCGTGAACATCAGGTAATTGTTGTAACATCAAGCCAATAATTTTATTTTGCGAATACGCAATCATGAACCATGTTTTTAACTGTTCCGATTGAGACATATAATTATTCAAAATATCACTAACTGAACTACCGTTAAAAGCAATAATACTTTGATACATTTGACCATCAGATTTAGAATCAATACTAACCACCAATCGACCAGCAGCCAAACAAGATGCGTAATCCAGTAAAGCTTCATCTTGAGCAGTGTATTTAGCAGTGGCACGTACATCACCTGTATTACTGCATTCACTTACCACTAAATTAAAATGTGGATTATCCTGTATCTGGCAAATAACTTTACCGTCTAACTTTAAATTATTAGTTAATAATACATTCGCAGTCAATAACTCTCCCATTAATTGTTGTAAAGCGACAGGATATTCCCGTTGACTTTTAATAATTTGCCAACAATCATCCAAAACCACATAAGAACCTTTAATTGGTAATTTATCAAAAAGAAATTTTTGAAAAAAACTAGCTTGCATTTTTATTTAATTCCTAAAACAAAACCCACCGTAAACAGTGGGTTGTTGAATTTATTCTGCCATCACCGCATTGGTATAAACATCTTGAACATCATCAAGAGATTCAATTGCATCCAACAGACGATGCATTTTTTCTGCATCTTCACCAGTTAGCTCAGTTTCAACGTCTGGTTTCATGATTACTTCAGACATTTCAGAAACAAATCCTCGTTCTTCTAAACTTGATTTAACTTCCAAAAATGCAGCAGGAGTGGTAATTACTTCAAAACTACCATCATCATGAGTAATAACATCATCAGCACCAACATCTAAAGCAGCTTCCATCAAAGCATCTTCATTATTTTCAGGTGAGAAAATTAATTGACCGCAATGTTTGAATTGAAATGAGACGCAACCATCTGTTCCCATATTGCCACCATATTTATTAAAGGCATGGCGAACTTCAGCAACTGTTCGAATATTATTATCAGTTAAGCAATCAACAATAATTCCAGCACCAGCAATACCATAACCTTCAAAGCGTAATTCTATATAATCAACACCCTCTAATTCACCAGTACCACGTTTAATTGCACGTTCTACATTATCTTTTGGTACGTTATTGTCACGTGCTTTCTCTACAGCCAGACGCAGACGAGGATTTGAAGCAACGTCACCACCACCCATTTTGGCTGCAATCGTTATTTCTTTTACCAAGCGTGTAGTAATTTTACCTTTTTTTGCATCAGCAGCACCCTTACGATGCTTAATATTTGCCCATTTACTATGTCCTGCCATGATTGACCTCAAAAAAAACTTGCGTTATTTTAACATAAAATATACAGAAAATATAAATAGCTTAATATTAATTTATCTGTATAATCTAGCATTTAATACACTCGACCAATGGCGAGTAGTAAGTCAACATAACAAATAACACCTACATATAAAAGGACTTGATACATGATACAAGTACCAATATCTAAATTTATTCATATTTACTCATATACTTTATCTCGAGATACTTTACTATCTAAAGATTACATTTTGAAATATAGAAGTAATGAATTAGAAAAATGGAGATAGTATAATGCTAGCCCAAAAAAAATATTTTACATTACTCTTGCTATGTTTAGGTTACTTCATTGATTTTTATGATTTAACAATAATGGGAGTAAGTTATAATGAATTAATTAAAGATAAATTCTTTATATATAATCAAACTAAAATTCAACAAACATATTTATTAATTAGCAATTATCAAACAGCAGGCATATTCATTGGTGCAATTATATTTGGAATATTAGGTGATAAACTAGGTAGAACATCTGCAATTAAATATAGCATTCTTCTTTATTCAATTGCAACCTTACTTGCTGTTTTCACACACTCTTTGCCAATTTTTATTTTGCTAAGAATGATTGCTTATATTGGATTGGCAACTGAATTTTCAACATCAACCGTGTTAATATTAGAAACAATGCCGCTTAAATCAGCAGCATGGGGTACTGCAATACTTTATTCTTTTGGAGTTCTTGGTGGAATATGCGCAACGTTAATAGGGTTTTTATCATGGAAATTAATGTTCATTGCTGGTGGTGTAGCAGGACTAGTGTTATTTATAGGAAGAACAAAATTACAAGAATCACAAGTTTTTACTATCGCAAAAAAATTACATCGCAATAATTTAGGAAAAATTAGTGAACTATTTTCTAGTCGTAAAAATATATACCTAATTTTCATTTATTTTATTATGATAACTCCATATTTTGCAACAATCAGCCTAATGTTTATATTTCCAAATTATATGATTAAAACATTAATCATCGGACACGCTATAAAACTACTATTAATAGGCTTTTTTATTGGTAATATCATTAGCAGCTTAATTAGTGCTATTCTAATTCGGCATAAACTATACTTTATAACAATTAGTTTGTGCCTATTTTTAACTCTTATGACAATATATAGGTTCGTACCAGAAAATTACATATTGTGTTATGGTATTGGTTTAGGTTTCATAGGCGGAGGATACCCTATCATTTGGGCGCAAATATCAGCAATGTCATTTCCTGTCCACGTACGAAGTTTAGCAAGTAATATTTTATTTGCACTGGGTAGATTTTCAAACATTATATTTAATATAATGATAAGTATATGGATTACAAATAAACAAGTATTTATAAATAGAACACTATACTTAGTAACTATTATGTTTGTACTAGCAATATTTAGTGTTTACCATGTCAGTTATGTTAATAGAAATGACTTTTACAATAAATAAAACCAACCTACTCAATAAAAAACTGAACAATAACGTCAATATATTTATCTGGTGTTTCCCACAT
This sequence comes from Nitrosospira multiformis, assembly GCA_020726205.1. Lineage (GTDB taxonomy): Bacteria > Pseudomonadota > Gammaproteobacteria > Burkholderiales > UBA11063 > Aquella. The sequence goes on along the minus strand of DYTA01000055.1, from coordinate 527 downwards.
AGGAACATGTGCGCCATTCATAATAACTAACTTAGAGTTTTCAATTTTACTGTATAAATCTTGAGAGTCCTTTAAAGGTGCTAACTTATCTAATTCTCCAGCAATAATTAGTGTTGGAGTTTTAATTAAACTTGCAAAATTAACCGAGTTAAATTCCCTCAAAGCATTAATCTGTTGTCTATAGCTCTTCAATGATATTGAAGGTGATTTATGTGCCATAATTTCAATAAAAGAAACGACATTATTTGGGATTTTTATAAAGTCATCACTATAAATAAATGGCAAAACACTCGTTGCCTTTAATTCTGCAGTAGCCCCTATTTTATGTAATAAATAATCATGTTCACAAAACATTATGCTTGATACTCTGAATTGCATAAAAGAATGACTAATAATTAATTTACTTACACGGTCTGGATAATTCACAGAAATATATTGAGCAACTGCGTTATTAGTTTTTGCCGGAGATTCAGAAAGTGCTCCCAAAACATTCATCCTAAATTCTAACAATCTCAATGCTTGTTCCT
>DYTA01000054.1 GCA_020726205.1 Nitrosospira multiformis | reverse complement strand
TAAAAATGCAAACATTTAATCTTTCTTATCGTGTGCGAGATAAAGAACATTTAGCATATATTTGTAAAGCAATGAGTGGAAATATAAAAGTTCCAACTATTATTATGTTTACTGATTTTGCTGGAATTACTGAGAGAGCAATTTCATTTGCAAATAAATGGTCTTTATTTTTGGGCGCAAATGTTATTGTTGCAGATATGTATGGTGGTGGATTAGCTACAGCTACTAGGGAAGAGTCTAGCCAATGTATGGAGATGGTTATTTCTGATCCTGTCTATTATCGCGAATTATGTTTAGCACCGATGCAGTTAATTAATCAATTAGATAATGTTGATTTGACCAGAATATATTCCCTGGGCTATTGTTTTGGAGGTCAAAGCTCTTTGAATTTAGGTAAATTATCAGAAAAAATATGTGGGGTAATTAGTATTCATGGCTTATTAAAGTCTAATGTTGTGTTTGAACATGATAATAATCCTAAAATGTTAATTTTACATGGTGCTAGAGATCCTTTGGTTAGTCAAGATGATATTATTATCTTCCAACAGGAGATGATCGTTAGAAATAGTGATGTAATGTTTATCTCTTTTTTGACTAGTACCATGCATTTACAAATTATAATGCAATTGGTGAGAAGGCAAATCAAGTTGTAAGTTATGATTTTCTAACAGATAAGAGATGTAATACTGTAATTAAAAATTTTATTGAGGAATAGTTTATTATATAAGTGAATATATATTATAAGTTAAAAAACGCCTCATTTGAGAGGCGTTTAATTTATTATACTGTTTTAAATTCTTTATTGATGAAGTGAATCATACGAATTAGTACCCAGCTAATTACGACAATAGCAACACACATTTCTGTAAATCCTATTGTATGCCAAAATTGACCAGAGTCAGTATTCCGCCCTACAAAATTTGAATATTTTAACATTGCTGTTGCACCGATTGCTAAAGGGAATGTGAATGATGCATATATTGGCATGAAGCGAATTCTAAAGTGATTAATACGAACCATTGAGATATATACTAGTGAAGTCATCATTAATGACAGAGCTAATAAAATCCCTACTATTTCAGGATTTGGCTGTGGAAATGTAGTAAGGTATCCAGCTAAGCATAAACTTGCAGGTGCGCCCATGATTGCAAATGCAGGTAATTGAGCTTCAGAAATTCTTTCACCGAAGATTAGACGATAAAACATGGGCGGCAACATAATTGCATAAATAGCAAAACCAATGTAGAAAATAACATGTGTTAATTCTTGAGCATGCATATGGCTACCTGTTACGCAAGCAACTACAATACCAACTGGTGGTACAAACCAACTTGGTAACATATGATTTAAGTTAAAATCACGAAAACGATGATAGAAGAAGCTAGTTGCAAATGCAATGTGTAATACAATTGCGATATACCATAATGTTTGACCTAGAGCTAAAGAGTAATTAGTTAATAGATCTGCAATTACCATTAAACACATATCAAATGCAGGTATAAAACTTCCAGCAACAGGATGTGAGATATCTTTCCATAATTGTTTTGGATATGTAAATTTTTTTACTAATATTAATATTAAAAATATTCCAGCAATTGTTGCACAAAATAATCTTAATGCCCCATGAATTTCTGTGCCCATTACATTACCTAAACCAGCTGTACCAAGTGCTAAACCAGCAACAGCAACAGGTAATTTTTCTAATTTTTCAATTAATTTAAACATTTAATATCCTTTAATTATTTATTTGAACGTAATTATATGAGATAATTATTTTTGCTTCAATAGATAAAATTTCTATAATTGTTAACCAATTGTTTTGTATGGTATTTATTTATTAATTATAGTTATTGATGTAAGAAAGTCTTATACTAATTGTAATAATGTTATGAAATGAAGTTTAGTTATGAGTTTTTTAGATAAATATGTAGCCGCATTAGATTTAGTTTTGATGCCAGAACAAAAAACTATTGTGGTTGCTCTAGATTCATTATTTCGTTATTTATCACCAGCTATTCGTGAAGAATATGGATTAGTAGGTGATGATTATCGTTATGCCAGTTATGCTAATTTGCCACCAATTAGGCAGATTGCACCAAGTTGTATTGATGAGGATAAAGAGTGTTTACGAACTTTACAGGTTCAGCAATATATTACTTCTCAAAATCATGAGGGTGAGATTCGTCTATATTTAAAACAAAAAATGCCAATTTTGGATCCTGAATTTATGATTGCTATAGGTGTAAGAATAGATTTTATGCCAATCTTTTCGCTTGGACATTTTAAACCATATATTAATCATCATATTGTTAAATATGACAATTCATTATCTTGTGTTGCTGAACGAGAGAAGATTAATTTGACTGAAATTGAAGAGCTTGTATTGTTTTTATTAATTATGTATGTGAAACCAAAAGTTGTTACAACACATCTTAACTATATTATGGATAAAGATGTCGCAATTAGTACAGTCCGGAATATAATTCACCAACAACTTTTACGTAAATTTAATGTTGTGAATACAGAAGAGTTAATTGATAAGGCTATTTTTATGGGATATGACACGATGTTACCTCGTATTATGATTGAACAATTTAGTATTAGAATTGCTTAGAGATGCGTGTAAGTCATTCTGCCGCACTAATCTTAGTGCATCATGGTGCAAGCACGGTTGAAAGTGTTAATGGTTACCACCAACTTAAAAACGGTGTTAAAAATTATCTAATAGATCATATAGGTGATTTGTTGATTGAGGAAGCATTTATTAATCAACGATATACTGAAAATAAGAGTGTTACTATTTTAGACTTAGAATCTATTTTAGGTAATTTGTTAGCGAATAATATTCAGAGTGTATATTTACAGCCAAGCCTTCTTGTTCCTGGTCAGCAATATCATAAATTAATTCAGATATTAGAGGTCTGGAAAGATAAATTTAAAAAAATGGTTATTGGTGATGCATTATTATCTGATATTGAAAGTTGTAAGCAACTATCTATATTGGTTAATGATTATTTTACTAGTTCAATAGAAATGAAAAAAATTTTAGTAGCTCATGGGGGAGTAAATCAAGGAAATAAGTGGTTAAGTATCTTTAATAATGAGTTATGTAAAATCAACTCTCAATTTCAATTAGTTGAATTATCAAGAAGCGAAAATTTTCAGGAGTTGGGCAATATTTTAAAATCAAAAATTATTAATTGTTCACAAGTGCAAATTATTCCATTTATGTTGATTTTAGGGCATCATTTTTACAGTGATATAGTTTTAGCCTCTCAAACTATTGACCGCAATATAAAAATAGACGTATTTCATCATGGACTAAGTGAGTTACCTTTTTTACACTCATTTATTTGTTATAAAATTAAACAATTATTCGATTTCAAGCATATCTATAATTCGTTCTCGCAATGATAATGAGTATTTGGGATTACCATGAGATTGAATAGCTATTGAATACATTGAAGTGTCAACGCTACAAGCAAAGCTTGCGCTCATTGAGGATTTTGACGTAGCATTATTAACTAAAAATTTATGTTTATTACAAAAATCAACTACGATTTGGTTAAAGTTAAAATCATCGGTTGCAGTAACTACTAGAGTACAATCTAGAAAATCTTGAGCAAAGTTTACCATGCGTTGTTTAATTTGTAACATTGGGTATGTATTTTGTAATGTATAAAATTTTTTATCACGGATCTCAGGGCTAATAAGTGTTACGTTACCATTATACTCTAGAATTCTTTTTGCTTTACGATAAGAAACGGCTCCTGCACCTAATATTACAACTTGAATTTTACTCAAGTCAATAAATAGAGGAAAGAGCCATTGTTGCATGATTAATTAGTTACTAATTTGGCATAAGTTGTAACATCACCAATGACTAATAATGCGGGTGGTTGAATCTTTGCCTCATTTTTGAGAGCTACAATTGTTTCCAATGTCCCACAAACAACCCGTTGATTAGGCAATGTTCCATTTTCAATAATTGCAACTGGCGTTGTTTGCTTTTTACCATTTGCAATTAAATTTGAGCAAATTATTTCTAAATTACCGATTGACATGAAAAATACTAAAGTTCCTGCCAACTTTGCAATTGTAGTGTAATCTAACTCACTTTGTGCACCATGTCCTGTAAAGGTATGAAATGAACTCGCCCAATCACGATGGGTTAAAGGTATTCCAGCAGCCATTGGTGCCGCCAGCAATGAGCTAATTCCAGGAATTAACTCATAGCTGATATTATGAGCATGCAAAAACTCCACTTCTTCATATCCTCTACCGAACACAAATGGATCTCCACCTTTTAATCTTAGAACTGATTTTCCCTCTTGTGCTTTATCAACCATTGTTTGATTAATGGTTGCTTGTAGGTCGCTACAGCCACTACTTTTCTTGCCCATATAAACTAATTCAGCAGTTGGTTTAGCAAATTTCAGCATATCTTCATTTACTAATCTATCGTATAAAATACAATCTGCAGTTTTTATAGCATTGAGTGTCTTGATGGTTAATAAATCAATTTCACCTGAGCCTGCTCCAGCAATTATTACAGTTCCTGATGTTGTCATGCTAATTAGTGTCCTTGTGAGCCAGGTTTTTTAACATTAATATTAGAGCGATATTCAGTTTCTGTCCAGAATATACGATCAGCTACCATTGCTTCAGGGTTTAATGTAACATCTTTTAACATCAATTCTTTGAAACGATGATATCCTGCTTTGTCAATTAGATGTCCACCATGTAAGTAAAGTGGTTTATTTTCTAAAATGGTTGCTGAGAAACTTTGCCAGTTTTTAATTACGGCAATTAGTACATCTTCAGTTACCCAATTTAAGAACATTTTACCCATTCGTGGAGTTTGTTTACCTGTACGTCCACCAATCATAACTCGGTAGAATTTTTGTTTTGAGTATGCCCATGCACCTGAAGGACAAGCTGAAACACATTCACCACAGCCAACACAACAACACATATCTTTTTCAATTTTGTTGTTTACTAATTCTAAAACACCTGTTGCCACTTTTTTACATACAGTTGCACAACGCCCACAACCGATACAACGTTCTGGCATATATTCTGGGATAGTCAAACCAATAATACCAAAATCACAGAAATGAGCTTTTGAACAATCATTTGGACAACCCGCAATATTCATTTTCATGTGATAATGACTTGGGAAAATTTCTCGCTCCATTTTGCGAGCTAATTCATGAGTATTTACATTGCCTTTAATACAATGTGAATTACCGATACAAGCAACAATATTACGTGCACCAATTGTTGGATAACCTGCTTCAGCAACATCCATTTCAACACCACATGCTTCAATTTCAATATCTTTAATGTAGTCTTGGATATATGCATTTACTTCATCTACGTATTTGTATTTAATCCCTGGTGCATTTAAAGTTTGTCTCGTACCGATGTGAAATGTTCCGTCACCCCATGCTTCAGCAATGTATTGAATTACCGATAAATACTTAGCTTTAATTAAAGAACCAGGTACACGTAGTTGAATCATAAATTCACCAGCTACTTTTGACTGGCGGAAACAATTTACCCGTAGTTTTTTTACATCTATATCGTGATTCATTATTTAATTCCTTTTAGTCAAACAAATGAGCTGTCGCAGCGTAGTTAAATACTGGACCATCAACGCAAACATATACTTCATCAATTCGGCAATGTCCACATTTACCAACGGCACATGACATTCTACGCTCAAACGATACCCAAATTTTTTCTGGTGGAACACCATTTTTAATAAATTCTTTTGCAGTAAACTCCATCATGCGAGGTGGGCCAACGATTACAATTTCCACATCATTCATATTTTGTTTAAGTGTTTTTAAACCGCTAACGTATTGTGTTACCAATCCAGTTTTTTCATCAACCGCACCACTTGGATTGTCTACTGTTACGATAACTGGAAATTGTTTTTCCCATTCTGCTATTTCTGATTTGAAGATTACATTTTCAGCATCTTTGAAACCTAATAATAATTCAAAACTTTTTGCATCTTGTGGATTATTGTAAAAGTGTTTAATTAATGAACGTACTGGAGCTAATCCTGAACCACCTGCAACGATTGCTAAATGTTTATTTTTATAATTAGCTAATTGGAAGCCTTTACCGTAAGAGCCTCGCATTGGTAAATAATCGCCAACGTTTAAGTTAAAAATTTGATTAGTTACTAAACCAACTTTACGAATTAGAAATTCTAACCATTGATCTTCAACACTGAAATCAGTAATTGAAATAGCACATTCACCAAATCCAGGAACAGATAATTGCAAAAATTGACCATGATGTACTGTATCAACATGAGGAAAACTTACTCGGTATAAATTTTCAATAGCAGTGGTTTTGGTAATTGCTAAAATTTCACAATTGATTGGAAGTAAATTATTTGCTGTCATGGTTTAGCTCCTGTTTGATTTGTTCAACGGCAGTGTGCATTTTTTGGATCATACTTGAAAATGAAATATGTTCAGGACAGCGATCGTCACAACGTCCGCAACCAACACACATATTATCTCCAAATCTTTCTTTGTGATCATGTACTTTATGCAATGCTTTGTAACGCATACGTTCTGCTGCTGATGTGCGGAATGTATGACCACCAGCCATATCTGTAAATCCGTCTACGTGGCATGATGCTGCCATACGGCGACGCTCACCAGCACCTGCTTCACTATCGGTTGCAAATTTTACATCATAAGTTGTAAAGCAACTACAAGTTGGACAGTTTACTGTACAGCTACCGCACATTACGCAACGACGGTTATATTCTTTCCACATTGGATGATTTTTAAGACGAGTTAAAACTTCTTGGCTATCAATTACTGGTAGATTTAGTTTTAATTCATTTTCTAATACTGGCTGATATTGATATTGACACGTTGAATTTTGTGCAAAATCAGAAAAATATTCCGCAAATTCTTGATCTTTAATTTCGATTTTTAGGCTTTCACCAGTTGATTTAACTGCTAAGGCATAATCTGAAGTATCATTAGTTTGAGTTGATACACAGAAACAAGTATCCCAACCTTGAGTAGGGCATTCAATTGCGATAAATTTAATTTTATTACGACGGCGTTGGTAGTAATAATCTGGCGTTGGTCCATTACGTAAAAAAACATCATCTAAACGTTTGAAACCATTGATGTCACAAGCTCTAGCAAAAATTAAAATCTCTTTTTGTGGTATTTTACTTTCTTGTACTTGACCATTAAAGAAGAACATAATTGTTTCATTAATCGGTGTAACAACTTCTTTTGCTGACATATCTGATTTTTTATCGAATACAACTTCCTCTATTTGAGTTATTGCATCATAGCGAACCATATCTGTATCAGAATAACGCCCTTCTAGAGGGAAGTTTTTTGGCGCATAAACTGCATATTTTGCACTTAATCGTTGTAATACTTGATTAAATTGCGCATTTGTTAATTGAAGACCCATCGAGTATCTCCTTTGATAATTGATGTAGTGAAAAGGTGAGCAATGCCGTAAGACATTTTTATAAACATGGTGAATTATACCTTATTTTGGCATGGTTATTGAATAGAAATAATTACTATTTATTGATAATTAAAATAA
>DYTA01000053.1 GCA_020726205.1 Nitrosospira multiformis | reverse complement strand
ATGCTATAATATTAAAATTGGTTAGAAATAATCCGCTTTGATTGTCTAGCCCCTTTTTTATTTAGTATTTGAATTATATTTTTAGCCAATACATAAAACCTAATAAGGTTATCAATGATATAATAGTTCCCAAAATTGTACTACTTACATTTTCTAGTGGATCTATATCAAAAGAAACACTGAAGATTGTCGATGTAATTGCAGTTGGCATTGCACACAAAATAATTAGTTCTTTTGCTAGTAATCCATTAATGCCAAATAGCTTTACTATTCCAATCATTAAAATCGGATGCACAATGTTTTTCATGAAAATATTTATTCCAGCAATAGCACTGAACTTAATTTTAAAGCGTGACATTATTAAACCGAGAGTAAATAATGATACACCTGGTGTTGTGCTACCAATCATTGTTGTACTTGATGCTATGAGTTTTGGTAGATTAGCTCCATAAATTGAAATAATTACTCCGATTAAAGGTAAAATAATCAAAGGATTAACTAACATTTTAATTAATAGAGGTTTTAATTGTATTTTATCCCTACCTATAATACCAATTTCAATTAAAATTAAGGTAAGTGGAATCATAAATATTCCAACAATAATATTACTTACAACTATTGGTGGCATTGCTTGTGAACCAACTAAGGCACTCATTAGTGGAATTCCAATAAATGCGGTATTTGGATAACCACAAACAAATGCAGTTTCTGCACTTTGATGAATAGAGCGTCGTAAAATTAATTTGTTTAGGGCAAATACGATTAAATACATGCCCATTAAACCAATAATAAATGCACCATTCATTCTTAAATCTAAGAGTTGTTGTGGTTTTGCATTAGCCGTGGCATTAAATAATAGAATAGGTAAACTAAATTTCAATAAAAAAACACTAAACCCGTTATCTTGATCTTGTTTTATGAGATTAGTTTTTCCTGCTATCCAGCCTAATCCAACAATAATTGCAACTGTTAGTAGTGCATTGATCAATGTTTCCATATGTGTTTACAATGCTGCAATGTATTCTTGGTGAAACGCTGATAATTTTTTTACCATTTCAATAATTTGCTCTCGTGGTGGTAAGAAAGTTGTTCTAAAATGTAATGTATTTGGTAACTGACCAAATCCTGAACCTGGTACTACACACAATCCAGTTTTTTCTAGTAGTTCCATACAGTATTTTACGTCTGCTTTTGAACCTAAACTGGTGTTGACTTTATTAGCAGGTAATGCAATTTTTACAAATGCATACATAGCACCTTCGGGCATATTTACACTTATTCCATCAATATTATTTAATTCATTACCAATAATAATTGATTTTTCACGTAAATCGTCTAAAATTGCAGTTCTTTCTTGTATATATAAGCCATAACTAGCATCACCTTCTTGAGGTGGTGTTACCATCATGTATGTTGCCATTTGACCAAGAACATTAGCACATAAATTTATTGATTGAAATTTTACTAATTGTGCAAATACATCATCTGGAACATTACGTACTTCTAAATACCCAGAGCGATGACCACATTCACCAAAAAAACCTTTTGACATTGAGTGGAAGCTAAATAAAGAGACATCATCTACTTGCATGTCGTGCATAACTTTTGCAAATGAGTAAAATTTACTGTTTTTACTGTAGATATTTTCTTGATATACTTCATCAGCTAAAATAGATAGATTATGCTTCCGAGCAAAATTAATTATCATTTTAATATTTTCATAAGACAATACTGCACCTGTTGGATTACCTGGATTTATGACAGTAATTGCCACAGGATTTAATTTATTTAATCTTGCAAGACTATAGCTTTCACGCAAAATATCTTCATTTAGTTGCCAGTGATTTTCTTCATCTAAATAGTATCCGATACTCAATCCACCTGCTAGTGTTAGAGATGCACTATACATTGGATATTGTGGAATAGGGAGTAAAATACCATCATTTTGGTTTTTAATAATTGCAGCAATAACTAACTGAGCTGCTCGACTAGCACCCTCGGTTAAAATAATTCGGTCATGGTTAACTGGAATGTTATCTCTTTTTGCTATAAATTCAGCAACTGCCTTACGAACAAATTCAACACCAGCGCTGGCAGAATATGCACCTACACCTTCTGGCATTTGTTTTAATATATACTTAGCATGATCAATTGAATCGCTATGAAATAGACTTCCTAAATCTTGCGTTAGTAGGTTGGGATATTCAATAAGGCTTAATACCTCACGGACATAGCTCATTGGTTTTTGTGCAAAAGTATGTGGGTTTCCAATGTTGCAATAAGTTATTTTCTTACCTTGTTTTTCAAGCTCTTGTGCTCTAGTTACAATTTTACCTCGTACAGCATATTCTGCATCGATAAGTCTTTGACTTAAGTTATTATAATTAATCATAATTTTTATTCTATAAAATATTAATAAATTCTGGCGGTAATGGCATATTTGGTGAAATAGTTAATACTTCATAACCAGTTTCAGTAACTAATACCGTATGTTCAAATTGAGCTGATAGGCTGCGATCCTTACTCAACGCTGTCCAACCATTATTTGCGAAACGTATATGACGCTTACCTTGATTTATCATTGGTTCGATTGTAAAAATCATTCCAGCTTTTAGCTGTGGTCCTGTTTTAGGTTTGCCATAATGAAGAACTTGCGGTTCCTCATGAAATCCGCGTCCAATCCCATGCCCACAAAATTCTTGTACAACGCTATAAGCATGTTTTTCAGCGTGATTTTGAATTGCATGACCGATATCACCTAAATAATTACCTGGTTTAACTTGGGAAATACCTAACCACATACACTCATAAGTTACCTGTACCAAACGTTTTGCTTGGGGTGTTACTTTATTTCCAACTAGGTAAGTCCGTGATGTGTCACCATGAAAACCATTTTTATATACGGTAATATCTAAGTTTACAATATCGCCATCTTTTAATGGTTTATCATTGGGAATACCATGACAAATCTCGCTATTTATTGAAGCACAAATTGAGTTTGGGTACGGACGACCATTAGGATCTGGTTGATAATTAAGCGGAGAAGGGTACGCCTGTTGTTGATTAACAATATAATCATGGCATAACTTGTCTAATTCTAATGTTGTGATGCCTGGTTTTACAAATGGTGCAATATAGTCTAATACCTCAGCCGCTAAACGACAAGAGATTTTCATTAGTTCAATTTCATTATCATTTTTTATAATTATTGCCATAGCTTATTCCTAATAATCAATATTCATTGCTTGTTTAATTAACTTTAAATTGTCAGCCGCTATTTCTCGTGCTCGACTACAACCATCACTAATAATTCTTTTTACTAATGTTTGATCTTCTTCATATGGTTTAGCATTTTCAATAAAGATACTTTGCTCATGATTTATTTCATCAATTAATGGCTGTTTGCAATCTAAACAGCCTATTCCGGCTGATAAACATCCCATTTCAACCCAATCACACACTTCTTGCTTACTATAGATTTGGTGTAATTTCCATACTGGGCATTTACTTGGAGTTCCTTTATCTGTCCTCCTAATTCTGGCTGGATCAGTTTTCATTCCGCGTATTTTATTAGTTACAGATGCACTATCCTCACGTATATTAATTGTATTTTCAGCACATACTGACATTGTGGCACCATCTAGACCGACAATTAATTGACTGTTATTTATTAGTCTTTGTGGTTCAGGTAAATAAACTTTGCCTTTATTTTCTAGAAATGCTAGTAATCGTTCACGGTCACCATGAGATAGATTTAACGCATCTTGTAATAAGTATTTTGCTCTTTCTAATGCGCTTTCATCACCATTTTGTTGGTATCGTATTAGTAAGTTTTCATAGATAGCTGCTTTTTTACTACCTAATTTTTTAATTGAGTCTAGAGCTTTGTCTTGGTATCCTTCGTCTCGACCAAATAAGTAGTTAAATCTTCTAGCTATTTCTCTTGTCAGTTCAAGGTTAGCCATCTGATCTTCATTGGTTAGAACTAGTTTCGCATTATATACTAAAATATCAGATGCTTGCAGGAGCGGAGAGCCTAGTAATCCGTATGTACTCGCTTCTGTATGATCTAATTTATCGATAACTTCTTTATAGCTAGGTACTCGTTCTAGCCAACCTAGTGGAGTTATTATACCCAATAAATTTAATAGTTCAAAATGTTCAGGTATTTTTGATTGAATAAAAATAGTTGCTTGTGATGGATCGATGCCAGTTGCTAACCAATCAATCAGCATTTCAGTTATCAATGATTCTTGGTTTGTATTTATGTGATATTGGTTTATTAATCCATGAATATCTGCAACCATAAATAAACATTCATATTGATATTGAATTTTACGCCATTGGTGTAAAGCGCCATGTAAATGACCTAAATGTAAACGACCATTAGGTCGCATAGCTGAAATAACTCTAGTTGTTTCTGAATTCATCGATAGTTTAGCTTGAGCTTTTAAAAAATTATTTATTTTAACGTTAAGATTATTAATATAGGATTCAAATTAATAAAAAATTATTTAATTATTAAATTTAGCTAGTTAAGTAATGTAAATATTACATTCATTAAACCAGAATATAATGGTTGCATAATAAAATTTAATCCACCTAACATTAATAAAGCTAATAATATCCACATACCATATTGCTCTGTTTTTGCATAGCTTTGAGCTTGAGCAGGTGGTAATAATGAAAATAATATTCGTCCACCATCTAATGGTAAGACTGGTAACAAATTTAGTATAAATAAACTTATGTTAATACTTATACCTGCTTGAGCCATTAAGTAAAGAGGAACCCCAAAGTAATTATTTGCATAAAATGAGAATTTAAGTATTAAGGCCCAAATGAATGCCATAATTAAATTAGCTAATGGACCAGCTAGGGCAATCCATAATAAATTTTGTTTAGGATTTGATAGTTTTGAGTAATTAATAGGAACTGGCTTTGCCCAGCCAAAGATAAATCCCAATCCACCAGACATTGATCCTAATACAATGCTAATCATTGGAAATATAATAGTTCCAAATAGTTCAATATGTTTTATCGGGTTAAAAGATAGTCTACCAGATTGTTGGGCAGTATTATCACCGAATCTATATGCTGCAAACGCGTGTGCGGCTTCATGCAATGTAATTGCGAAAATTAGTGGCAGGATATATACTGCTATAGTTTGAATAGTTGAGAAATTGCTCATTATTACCTTAATTATAAAAAATTAAAACACCAAAAGTCCATAATTACACCTTTGGTGTTAAAATACGAAGAATTAGTAATTTAGATTAAAATGTTACATTCTCAACGTATCGTTTTAATATAGTACGAAATTGATCCATTATTCTTTTTAAAGCACTCGCAGTTTCTGCTTCAAAACGTAAAACCAATACTGGCGTTGTATTTGATGCTCGGACTAGTCCAAATCCATCACTGTATTCTACTCTTAATCCATCGATAGTTATTATGTCACATGCATCATCAAATTTAGCATCTTTTTGTAATTCTGCTATTACGCTGTGTTGTTTACCTTCAACGATTAAATCAACATTTATTTCTGGCGTTGATATTGAATTAGGCAGTGCATTTAATAATTCAGACGCATTATCAACTCTAGATAGTATTTCAAGTAATCTAGCTCCAGCATAGACGCCATCATCAGCTCCGCTCCAGCGATCATTAAAGAAAATATGTCCAGACATTTCACCAGCTAATAATGCACCTGTTTCTTTAATTTTAGCCTTAACAAATGAATGTCCTGTGCGACACATTATTGGTTCGCCATTATTTTCACGAATCCAGCCGTCTAATAAGCGAGATGATTTTACATCATAAATGATTTTGCTATGAGGATGCTTTTCTAAAATATCTGCGGCATAAAGCATCATTTGGCGATCTGGGTAAATAATGTTACCATCTTTTGTAACTACACCTAAACGATCGCCGTCACCGTCAAATGCAAGACCCAACTCAGTTTCTGTTGTGTTTAAGGCGTGAATCAAATCATTAAGGTTTTCTGGCTTTGATGGATCTGGGTGATGATTTGGAAAGTTACCATCAACATCGCAAAATAATCCCAATACTTTACATCCCATCCTACGAAATAGTTTAGGAGCAATTTTTCCTGCTACACCATTGCCTGCATCAACGACAATTGACATTCTGCGTTCTAGTTTAATATCTGATGTGATTGTATTTAAATATGCTTCAGTAATGTCTTCTTGATATAATACACCATTACCTTTTATTATGTTTTGCTGTTCTATTCGCTCTCTAATGTTTTGAATTTTTTCTGCAGAAAGTGTTTCACCAGTCATTACCATTTTTAGTCCATTGTATTCTGGTGGGTTATGACTACCTGTAATCATTACACCTGAATATGTTTTAAGTTCATAATTAGCAAAATACACCATCGGTGTTGTTACTTCGCCAATATTATAGACGTTGCATCCTGTGCTTAGTATTCCCTTTATTAGACTTTTTGCTAATACAGGGCTAGTCAATCTTCCATCGTAACCAACAACTAAACCTTTTACTCTATTCTCTACGGCTATTGACCCTAAAACCTGACCAATTAATTCTGTTGTATTTGGTGTTAATTGGGTTTCTACTATACCTCGAATATCATATGCTTTGAAAATTGAAGCAACAATTTTTTCCATTTTAAAATTTTTCCTTAGTGCATTTCTGTTATTGGTAATTATTTTCTGCTTTGTGACAATTTGATTTTAGCAAAATTGTCATAGTTTATAATGTAATTGTAACATTTAATTAAATATTATTGCAATATAAATGTTGTGGTAAAGTAATCAATATATTGTTGATTAACTTGCTGTGATAAAATATTAGGCTAAATTAATCTGACCTATAGTCTAGGTAAAATAGAGTCGTTACAATTGACTCAATGAGGTATTACATAAGTGGCTTTAAAATTAAATTCAGTGCGGTCTTTATTAGTTAAACTTCTAGCATATATAGCTTTATTTTATCTGCTTGTCGTGGTTATTGTAGTCTCAATTACAGGATATATTTTTCTTAATTTAGATAGTTACCGCGTTAGAATAGAACAGACTGTATTTAATCGTACTGGCTACAAGTTAACTATTGATAGTATCACTACTAAGTTAGATCATAATTATTTGCCAGAGTTAATTATTAAAAAAGCTAAGTTAGTTAATCCAAATAATCAGCAACAATTTATTGATATTAATCGGATTGACTTAATTTTATCTTATGCTAGTATTATTCATTTTAAACCATTATTTCATGAAATTAATATTGACGGTAGCTCATTAACAGTTGAGTATAATGCAGATGGTAGTATTTTTATAAATAGTTTAAAAGCATATGACCCAGCTGATTTAACTCTTGAAAACATAAAAGCACCATTTGATTTTGAGGGGTGGTTATTGCTTCAAGACTCGGTGAAATTAAGTAATATAAATCTTAACTATATTGATCATAAAAATAATATTCCAAAAATTAATCTCAAGCAAGTTGAAGGTGGGATTAAAAAAGATTTTTGGGGAAATCGAACAGTATATTTAGATATTTTTGGAAAAAATAGTACTAATTATTTAGAGGCTAAATTAAATTGGCGTGGTAATAAATTTGAAGACTGGTTATATTGGAAGTATGCAAATTTTAAATTAAGTGCAGTTAGTCTTAAGGCTAATAAGAATGGTTCTTTATTAATTAATAATTTACTTGCAAATTTAAAATCTTCAATCTCATAAAT
>DYTA01000052.1 GCA_020726205.1 Nitrosospira multiformis | reverse complement strand
AATTAATATTATGTACAGTTAAATTTTTGAATAATAAAGCTCCCACAATCACAAAAAATGGAATAGTTAATGCTGGGATAAACAATTTTCCACCAAGTTTTCTAGCCCTCTCCAACCTCTCTAGCACAAAAAGCTCATTATGTTTACCTCCCTTAACCATACCACTACCCGCAAGTAACCCCATAATTAAAACCAGAAAGCCAACGTAATAACTAGGTATAAAATCACCGATTAAAAAAATAACACCATAAATGAACCAAAAAACACCACTAGAAATACGTCTTGAATTACCCTTGTCAAAAATAGTTAATATACCAGTTATAATAAGTATGAAACCAACCAAATAGTAGAATAAACCAATCTTAATCATGCTTAATCCTATTATAATTTGATTTAACAGAAATTCGTTTCTCAATTAAGATAATCATGGCACTGTGTATTAATAAAGCAAAAACGGCAGTAGGAATACCCCATAATGCAATACTAAGCATCTCTACTTTGATGTGATTATCCTGTAAAAACGTAGCCATTAGTGCGACAGCACCAAATGCAACAAATATATCTTCACCAAAAAATAAACCAATATTATCAGTAGCTGCGGTTAATGCTTTTATAACATCCCTAGAATCATCATCACTATGATGTCTATCATAGATTAATTTATCGGTCATAGGAGCCAAAATAGGTCTAACCATTTGTGGTTGTCCTCCTAAACTAGTTAGACCAAAAGAGGCTGTTATTTGGCGTAGAAATAAATATAAAATTAATAATTTACTAACTGTCATAGATTTAAAGCTACTAATTATCGCTTGAGCCTTTTCTCTCATTCCATTACGCTCAATTAAGCCAACCATTGCTAAAGGTAATATTACTAAGATAGATAAATTACGTGTTTTAAGAAATCCACTCCCTATTACTGACAACATTTGATATGGCAACATTTTAGCTGACAGTGTCGTTATAATCATAGAAATAACTATAGATATCATTGGGTTTAACCTAAAGATGAAACCTATAGTAATAACAACTATACCAAATAACGGCCATAAATTTATAAGACTACCCATACAAATTACAATCCTTTAATAAATGAGCACGTGTGTTTTTATGTTAAAAATCTGTTCAGGATTAATTTTATCATTCAATAATTATTAAATTTTAATTTATTATCGATGAAATCAAAATAACAAATTATAATTTTGTACTTTATATTACAATAAAATCAAAACCATGCTACAATTTTGGCAAATTATTTTATCACCTTTCCAATTTATAAAAGAACTATAGCTATTAATTATTAACCAAAGTAGTAAAAATGGAATTTTCTAAAATATTAAAAGATAATGATATTAAAGTTACAGCTCACAAAGTGGCAATTTATAAACTTTTATATCAACATAAACATATTGATGCAACTCAAATTATTAATCAACTTAGTGAACAAAAAATCAATATAAGCCTTGCCACAATTTATCGCATATTATCAAGTTTTGAACAAAAAAAAATAATTAATAAGCATAACTTTGGCAATAATCAATCTTTCTATGAGTTAAGTAATAATAGTGAACACCATGATCATTTAATTTGTATTTCATGTGGAAAAGTTGTTGAATTCTCTAATCAGCAGATAGAAACGCTACAAAACGAAATAGCAAAAAAAAATAATTTCTCGATATCAAGCCATACATTAAACATTTATGGATTTTGTGATATTTGTCAACCTAAATTTACTAAAATAACAATGGATAATACATGATATAATCATATGTTAATTTTCTGTAAATTTTATTTTGTTTACTATTGTAGTAATATAAATAAATATTTAAAATATATAATAATCAAAAATAAATTTAATAATTAAAACCACATAAATATGATCAAATTTAATACAAATAAAATAATTCAACATTTGAGTAATACATTAAAGTTTTCAACATGGTTGCTATTTGCTTTTACATGTACTAAGATTACTTGGTGGATAATAAAACCATTAGGATATAATTCAATAGAAAACCCTGTTCTTTTATCTAATAATCCGAACGAATATGCATCATCTATTGCAAATCGAGCGGCTTTTGGAGTAATAACAACGGTAATAGAATCATCAAATCAACCATCATTAGCAGATCAAATTAAGTTGATGGGTGTTTATGCAGCTGGAGTAAATAATAGCTTGGCTTTTATTCAAGTTTCAGGTCAACCTCAAAATGTACAAATTGGCGACTCGGTGCTCAATGGCAAGATTATAGCAATTACACCAAATAGCATAATTATTAATTTAGACGGTAAAAATGTTGTTGTTGAAATGTCTTCAGGTAATTCAACACCAAATCAACCGACATCAACCACCACTCAGGCGATACAAACTAATAACAATATTAGTTCATTGTCAAATTCAGATAAAGATAATCAAGCAGCTACTGCTACATCAACAGCAGTAAATAATAGTACTCAAGATAATAATGATAACTCTATCGCCGATAAAAGACAAAAAATGATTCAAGCTTTTCAACAACAAAACAATTCATCAAATAATTAATTTTTATTGATTTACTTAGGAAATATTAGCTCTATGAACTTAAAACTAAAAAAATTATGTGGATTTTTATTTAGTCTGTCATTAATAAATCACTCGTTTGCCGTTGATTCAAATAATACTAGCCAACCATCTTCTATGGTAGCGACAAATTCAGGTACAACTGAAGATAAAGTTGTATTAAATTTTGAAAATGCTGATATCCAAAGCGTAATCAAAGCAATTAGCAAGTTATCTGGCAAAAATTTTGTCATCGATCCAAGAGTAAAAGGAACAGTTAATATTGTTTCAGAAAAACCAGTATCAAAAGCTGAAAGTTATAAAGTTCTTGAATCTGCGTTAAGAATGCAAGGATTTGCAACAGTTGAAGCAGATGGCGTAATTAAGGTACTTCCTGAAGCAGATGCTAAAACTTATGGAATGAGAACTGACTCTCAAGGAAATAATCCTGGGGATCAATTAATAACTAAAATTTTTACTATAGATAGTGGTTCAGCAACACAACTAGCAAATACTTTGCGACCAATGATTTCATCAAATAATTCTATTTCAGTATATTCAAACAGTAACTCTATCGTTGTAACAGATTATGCCTCAAACATGGCTCGAATTACGAAAATAATTAATGATTTAAATGTAACTAAAGCAACAAAAATTAATCCAACAATTATTAAGTTAAAATATACTTATGCCGGTGATGTTGCACAAACATTACAAAACTATATGGGTATCGCCAGTGGTTCAGGCACAAGTCAAAGTGCAGGTGCAGACAGTGGACCTGCTGCAAATATAACTGTTGATGCAGTAAGTAATGCATTAATTATCTCTTCTCCTGTAGCAAGTAAGCAAGATGAATTATCAAAATTAGCCATGAAACTAGATTTAGATCAAAGTAAATCTAATAATAACTTGCATGTTATTTATCTAAAAAATGCGGATGCAGCACATGTTGCAGAAGTATTACGTATTATAGCAAGTGGTCAAGATGATCCTGATATTACAGCCTCACCAGCAAATCGAGCTTTATCAGATACTAGCTCTGCATTTCAAAGTAGTGGTAGCAGTGGTGGTAGCAGTGGAAGCTATACAGGTGGTAGTTCAACTTCTACAACTAAGACTTCTACAAGTAAATCAACGACATCTACGACTGCAGACAAAAATGCTCCGAAAGTATTAATTCAAGCGGAACCAACTACTAATGCTTTAATAATTCAAGCTCCAGATGCAGTTTATCAAAATTTACGCATGGTTGTTAATATGCTTGATGTTAGACGTGTTCAAGTAATGATTGAAGCCTTAATAGCTAATGTTAATACTACAGAACAAGGTAACTTTGGTATTCAATGGGTGGGTGGTGCTGGAAATAATAACGCTGGGGTTGCAATGTTCTCTAATTATGGTGGAAATGGCAGCTCGTTAAGTAGCATGGCATCTACGGCAATGTCAGTTGCAGGTGCTGCTAGTGGTACTGGTTCGCCTTCATCTGCACCATCGATTCCAAATGAAGTCTATGTAGGTCTTGTAACTGGAACAGTTAATGTCGGTGGAACTACGATACCAGGAATTTCTGCTTTAGCCGATATGTTAGCAGCTACTAGCTCTGGAAATATTATAGGACGCCCTACTTTATTAACACTTGACAATGAAGAAGCGTCTATTTTTGTTGGATCAAATATCGGTATTCCATCAGGTTCATACGCTACAACAGGTGGTAACTCAACAGTAAATCCATTTACAACAGTAAACCGTCAAGACTTAGGAACAGTACTTCGTCTGAAACCTCTGGTAACACAAAGTGGCTCTATTCAGCTATCTGTTTATCAAGAAGATTCATCGCTAGATCCAGATCAACCAACTGGAATTTATTCACAAAATGGGCCAAATATATTAAAACGTAATATGAAAACTCAGATTTTAGTAAATGATGGACAAATTATTGCATTAGGTGGAATGACATCTGACACTATCCAACTACAAAATTCAGGTATTCCAGTGTTAAGCTCAATACCATATTTGGGTTGGTTATTTAGTTGGCAAAGCCGAATTCATAAAAAACAAAATCTTGTAATTTTCTTACGTCCAGTAATTATTCGTAATGAAGAAGGTATCAAAGCTCTTACAAATCAACGCTACCGTTATATTATGGATCAGCAAAATATGATTCAAGCAAAAGGAAATATTTTATTACCTCAAATAGATCCAGTTACTCTTGATAATCAAGTTCCTTATAGCTCAAAAATTCCAGCTCAGCCAAATAATATACCTACAGAGCCGATAGTTGATTTAAGAGGTACAAATAGTTCAACAACTAATACTCAAACTAATGAGTCAGGAACAGTTAATAAAACTTGGAGCAACAATGGAGTGGTTGTACAACAAAGTGCACCAAACTCAATATCTATTACAAATAATTAATTAGAATAAAATATGGAACAAATAAAATTTTCAGCTAATCGTTTTTCAAGACGTATCCCATATACGTTTGCAAGAACAAATAAAATATGTATTTTTGCAGCAGATGAGCATTTTATTCATGTCGCAACCGCTAATGAATTAAATCCATTAGTTATTACTGAAGTAAAACGTAAAGTTAATTTACCAATTAAAATTTATAAAATTGATGAAAAAAACTTTGATGCATTAGTTGCAGAAGCATATTCAAGTGCAAATGCTGCAGCTGTTGTTGATGACATGCAAGATGATATTGATATTTCAGATTTAATGCAACATTTACAAAAAACTGAAGATTTACTAGAGTCTGAAAATGATGCTCCAGTAATTAGAATCATCAATGCTTTTTTAACACAAGCAGTAAAAGAAGATGCTTCAGATGTACATATCGATGCCTATGAACGTAACTCACTTGTGAGATTTAGAAGAGATGGTGTTTTACATAAAATAACTGAAGTTAATCCAGGATTACATGCTGCCATGATTTCACGGATTAAAATTATGGCTCAACTAGACATTGCTGAAAAAAGATTACCACAAGATGGACGAATTGCCTTACGCTTAGCTGGACGTGAAGTTGATTTACGTGTATCAACTATTCCAACTGGACATGGTGAACGGATAGTAATGCGGTTGCTAGATAAGAATAAAGAACGCCTGCAATTAGAAACGCTTGGTATGGCTAATGATACTCTAAAAAATATTGATAAATTAATCACTAGACCTCATGGTATATTTTTAGTAACAGGTCCAACAGGATCGGGTAAATCAACCACTCTTTATGCCGCTCTAGCACGTATTGATTCAAACGCATTAAATATTATGACTGTCGAAGACCCTGTTGAATATGATATTCCAGGAATTAGTCAAACTCAAGTTAATGCTAAAATAGATATGACTTTTGCTCGAGCATTACGCTCAATTTTGCGTCAAGACCCAGATGTAGTAATGATTGGGGAAATTCGTGATTTAGAAACATCTGAGATAGCCGTTCAGTCTAGCTTAACTGGGCATCTAGTGTTAGCAACGTTACATACAAACTCAGCCGCTTCTACTATTACTCGTTTACTAGATATGGGTATTGAGTCATTTCTATTATCATCTACACTTATTGGAATTTTGGCACAACGTTTAATTAGACTACTATGCCCTAAATGTAAAGAAGAAAATTTAGCTCTTGATGATAAAATAAGAAAAGAATACGGAATAGACTCTGATACAATTATTTATCGCGCTGTTGGATGTGAACATTGCAGTGGTACAGGATATAAGGGGCGTACTGGTATACATGAGCTATTAGTTTTAGATGACGAAGTACAAAAAATGATACATACTAGCTCATCTGAAGCAGAAATAGAAAACTATGCTATTAATAATTTACATATGCGCACATTGCGAATGGATGCATTACGCTGGGCAATCGATGGAAAAACGTCGATTGAAGAAGTAATTTCAATTACAAAAGAATAAAACTTATTATGCAAACATTTAACTATAAGGCAATTGACAAATCAAATAAAGAAAAATCAGGTGTCATTCAAGCAGAAAATGCAAAACAAGCACGTCAACTACTGCGTGACAAAGGTTTAATTGTTTCTAGTATTGAGTCCGAAAAAGACCGCAAAGAAAAAACAGCTAAAAATGTTACTTTCAAAAAAAAGCCGATTTCGTCACTTGAGTTATCATTAATAACTCGTCAATTTGCAATTTTAATCAATTCTGGAATGTCTGTTGAGCAATCTCTTGGTGCTCTATCAGATCAATTAGAGAGTCATGAACAAAAATCAATTATGAGTGGAGTACGAAGTGAAGTTCTTAGCGGTAGAGAGTTAGCGGCATCACTACAAATGTATCCAAAAGTATTTCCACCAGTATATTGTAGTTTAGTCAATGCTGGAGAACAATCAGGTAGCTTAGGTAATGTAATGACAAAATTAGCTGACTATAGCGATAAAACACGTGAGTTAACTAGTAAGATTATGATGGCGTTACTATATCCAGTTATTGTTTCAATTGTTGCAACAATGGTTATCGTCGCTTTATTGGTCTTTGTAGTTCCTCAAGTTGTAAAAGTGTTTGAGGCATCAAAACAAACGCTACCATTAATTACACGTGGCATGATAGCAGCCAGTAATGGGTTGCGTAATTTTGGTATTTACATTCTTATTGGAATATTTGTTTCATTATTTCTATTTATTCGCTCTTTAAAGAATCCAGAAAATAAAATAAAATTTCACCGAAGGTTATTATCATTACCAATTGCTGGTAAATTACTGACTAATATTGATATAGCAAGATTTACCAATACGCTATCAATGTTATTATCAAGTGGCGTGCCAATGTTAAATGCTCTCGAAGCAGCACGTGATACACTTAGTAACTATATGTTAAAGAATGCTGTCGATAGAGCGGTAAAGATGGTCAGAGAAGGTGTTGGTTTAGCAATTGCTCTAAATGCACAAGAAGCATTTCCACCTGTAGTAATTCATTTAATTGCTAGTGGTGAAAAATCAGGAAACTTAGATCATTTACTAGAACAAGCAGGTAGTCATCAAGAACTTGAACTAACCCATCGAAGTGAATTATTAACTGGTATTTTAGAACCTGCATTAATTGTCTTTATGGGTGCTGTTGTAATGTTAATTGTTATTGGTATTATGCTACCGATTCTAAATATGAATAAAATGGTAATGTGATTATTCTCAAATATTTTTAAAGCTCTAAGTATAAAATTTTAAGGCTATGATAATAACAATCATAGCCTTAAAATTTTATATTAAACCTAA
>DYTA01000051.1 GCA_020726205.1 Nitrosospira multiformis | reverse complement strand
TTTATTTAAAATAAATTAATTAGTACTTGAAAAGTCTAATTGGCATTTAAATGAATTAAAAGAAATAGAGGTTAAATTTATTTAACCTCTATTTCTTATTTATACTTTAAGGAAGTAGATGTTTAATTGCATCACGTTCTTCACATAATTCTTGATATGTGATATCAATATATTTGCGACTAAACTCATTAATCTCAAATCCTTGAACAACTGTATATTCACCATTTTTACAGGTGCAAGGGTATCCAAAAATTACACCTTCAGGGATATCATAACTTCCATCAGAAGGAACGCCCATTGTAACAATTTCTCCGTCTGCTGTACCAAGTACCCAGCTACGAATGTGATCAATTGCGGCATTAGCTGCTGATGCAGCTGATGATAGTCCACGAGCTTCAATAATTGCGGCACCTCGTTTTTGTACAGTTGGAATAAAATTATTTACTAACCAATTTTCATCAACTAAGTCTTTAGCTACTTTGCCTTGTGCTTTTGCATTTAAAACGTCTGGATATTGTGTTGAAGAATGATTACCCCATGCTACTACATCAGTTATTTCAGTTGTTTGGCAACCAACTTTTGCAGCTAATTGGCTCATCGCTCGGTTATGGTCTAAGCGCATCATCGATGTAATATTGCGAGGATTTATTCCACTGGCATTTTTAGCTAAAATTAATGCATTAGTATTTGCAGGATTTCCTACAACTAAAACTTTGACATCTTTTTTCGCAACGGCAGCTAAAGCTTTACCTTGAGCCGTGAAAATTGCACCGTTTACTTCTAATAAATCTTTACGTTCCATACCTTTTGAACGTGGGCGTGAACCGACTAACAATGCAATGTCGGCATCTTTGAAAGCAACCATTGGGTCATGACTAGCAATAACTTCATGTAATAATGGAAACGCACAATCATCTAATTCCATAATTACACCCTTTAATGCATTCATTGCGGGTTCTATTTCTAGTAATTGTAATATTACAGGTTGATCCTTACCTAGCATATCACCACTAGCAATACGGAATAATAAACTATAACTAATTTGACCAGCTGCGCCAGTCACAGCTACACGTACAGGTGCTTTCATAACAACTCCTAATTAAGTTAAAGATTGAGGTGATATTATAGCAAAATTTTTTAATAGCTGAGTAGCAATTAGTACTATTCTAAATACAAAAACTAAAATTAATCTATACAAAATATATAATCCTGATTAGAATGAGATAGAATATTGACTTTGTTTGTTTAATTTCTATGAAAGAGTAGCATCAAATATGTTGATATTTCCTCAGATTAGTCCAATTGCATTGAGTATTGGACCACTTAGTATTCACTGGTATGGTGTGATGTATTTGCTAGGATTTCTTTGTTTTCTATATCTAGGCAAGTGGCGTATTAAGCATTTTGGGCATCCAGTACTAAAAGTACAAGATATGGATGATTTTTTATTTTATGGTGCATTAGGTGTTATTCTTGGTGGAAGACTAGGGTATTGTCTATTTTATCGTCCAGAAGTTTATTTATTGCATCCACTAGATTTATTTAAAGCATGGGATGGTGGAATGTCATTTCATGGTGGTTTAATTGGTGTATGTTTTGCCGTGTATTTATTTTCTAGAAAATTAAAGGCAAGTTTTTTACAATTAATGGATTTTGCAAGTGTTCTAGTTCCTATTGGGTTATTCTTTGGGCGAATTGGTAATTTTATAAATGGTGAATTATGGGGGCGTGTATGTAGCAGCAGTTTACCTTGGGGAATGATTTTTCCTGATGGTGGACCGTTACCACGACATCCTTCACAATTATATGAAGCATTATGTGAAGGGATTATTTCATTGTTAATTATGGTGTGGTTTGTTAGAAAACCTCGTAAAACAGGTATGGCATGTAGTTTATTTGTTATTATCTATGGAATTATCCGTTTTTGCTTAGAGTTTTTCCGTGAACCTGATTATTTTGCTACAGGTGTAGTCAAGGCAACGGGATTGTCATTAGGGCAACTATATTCAATTCCAATGATTGTTATTGGTATAATATTTTATTATTTAGCTAAAACAGGCAAATTTGAACAGAATAAATAAAGTTATAATTAAATTTTTATATAGGTATTTTAGATGTTAATGTATCCTCAATTTAATCCAATTGCTTTTAGTGTGGGACCAATAAAATTTCATTGGTATGGATTAATGTATGTACTTAGTTTTTCATTTTTTTTATATGCAGCTAAGTGGCGAATCAAGAAATTTGGTCATCAAATTTTAACCGAAAAGATGATTGATGATTTTTTATTTAGTGGAATTTTAGGTACTGTTATTGGTGGTAGATTAGGTTTTTGTTTGTTCTATCAACCTGCATATTATTTAGCTAACCCACTTAAAATACTTCAAACTTGGGATGGTGGAATGTCATTTCACGGTGGAATGATTGGGGTATTAGTTGCAATCTATTTATTTGGTCGCAAAATTAAAAGTAATTTTTTTGTTATTTCAGATTTTATTGCGCCGCTGATACCAATGTGTTTATTTTTTGGTCGAATTGGTAATTTTATAAATGGTGAATTATGGGGAAGATTATGTAGTCAGAATTTACCATGGGGAATGATTTTTCCTCAGTCTGGTACTATGCTACCTCGTCATCCATCTCAGCTATATGAAGCTGCTTTGGAAGGTCTTTTATTGTTTGCTGTGCTAGTATTTTACACAACTCGCAAATCTAGATTGCTAGGGCAGACTTCTGGTGTTTTTCTGATCGGTTATGGATTTGCTAGGTTTATTTTGGAGTTCTTTCGTGAACCAGATTCTTTTGCAACTGGTATTGTACAATCTACAGGGTTATCGCTTGGTCAGTTTTATTCAATTCCAATGATAATTGCAGGTTGTATAATATTCTGGTGGGGTAGTAAGAGTAAAACTAATTTGACTCACTAAAATAATAAATTCAGCTGATCTTTAATCAGCTGTTTTTTTAAGATTGATTCTTTATGAGACGAGTAACATTAATTTTTTTACCAATATTTGTTCTTTCTGCTTGCAGTACTTATAATTTAGGTTATGACAAATCAGGTAAAATAAAAAATAGCTTAACAGTTAATAATAAATTATGCGAATCTAATGACACTCTAATAACACAACAAACTATTGGTTTAAAAAATACCGTTTATAATTTATTTTTTACTCAAGGTATTTTTGCTGGACAAGATAATAATGCTCGTTCAGATTTTAAATATCAGCGTTGGCAAGTTCCTTTAGTAATTGGAGCAATGATTGATCTAAATCAGAATTATCTTGGACAGTTTCATGATTTCTTACCTGTGTTAACAGCGGATCAGCAGACATACAATAGTTTATTGGAAAACATTTATCAGGTTAATAATTGGGATACTTTTTCTGTGACTAAGCAACAACAATTATGTAAACAAACGCAGCATTGCTTATATATAGATGACAGATTGTGGTGGGTTAATGTTTTTTTAAGTTATGCAGATGGTTTAACTAATTTGGATAATAGTAATCCACAAATTGATAAGATGCTAAATTATGCATATAAAATTTATATTGATGGAATTAGTCGAGATGATTATTTAAATCAAATTGGAACTCCTGGAGCAGTAAGTTTAATGTGGTTTAGTAGTAACCAAAGAGCAGCAGAATACAAATCAACTATTTCCAATTCATTATATGTGACAGCAGGCGCCAGATTAGCTAAATTAATTAAGTATAGATATGGCACGAACAATAATCAATTTAATTATAATTTAGTTCTTAATAATGCCAAAATTGTTGCTGATGGTTATTTTTTAGGTTATTTTAATAAGTTAAATATGAATGGTTTGCTGCTAGATGGTATTACTACTGGTGGTTCATCATTGATTCATCGTGAGTCATATGGTACGGTAGTTAATCAAATGTTTACTTATAATCAAGGTGTTGTTTTACCGGGTATGGCAATTTTGGCACAGCTGACTGGAGATAAAAAATATATGCAATTTGCTAAGCAATTAATTTTATCGAGTTATAATTATTCTAATCAATATAATGGCTTTTTTGATGATTATGGTTATCTGAATCCAAATGGTTGGTTTAGTGATGGGGATGGAATTGCTTTTCGCTTAGCCTATTGGCAGTACTTTAGTCTATTCTTAGAGAATTATGATTTAAAATCTGACGCAAAATTTTATAATATCATTCTTAACTTTGTTACAAATAATGCAAATCAATTGATAATACGTAAACTTAATACTCAAGGATATCCTTGGTCACCAAATTTGACTTACTTGGTGAGCCCAAATCATAATAATTATTCAGCTTTAGCAACAGGTAAATTATTTACTAATTTTCCAGATGGATATTCAACACCAGGTACAGCTACAGCACTTGAATTACTAATTCTTAAACAGCGTATTAGTTATTTAGAAAAGACTAATTAATAAAATAATTAGTCTATTTAATTTTTTACTTTATTTCTAGCGGTTTAATTGAGTTATTAACAATTTTACCACCAAAATTATTAACTATATCATTAACAATTGGATCTTGATTAATTGCTTGGATAGCTAATTCTTGTAATTGTTCTGCTTTGGTCTGTTCAAGATGTTTGAGACTGCCATCGGTCACTTCATTTGCAAAGTTAAAATTTAAGTCATAATGTTTTTTATAATTTTGCAAAAGTAAATTTTCAATGGTATCAACACAGTTAGCAGATACTAGTTCTCTAAATTTATCACTAATTAACAGATTAATTTCATCAGTATTATTGCTTTCGATTTGTGATGAGTTGCGAAGAACAACTGCAATACCTGCATCAATTTGATTGTAGTCTAAATTTTGCACAAAATCTAACCATTTACCATTGAATTGAGTTTTTGGCGGTATAACGATATCTTTAACTTCTGGTTTTATTTCTTGAAGTTTTTTTTCATCTATAACTAATTTATTTTCCCATGGTGGAGTTATATCTTCGTTGGTATTTTGTTGAACTATTGTGGTAGGACTTAATGTTTTTTGTGTAATTTCTGATTGATTACTACTAATTGGATTTATTCTTGTAGTCGAATTATTATAGCTTTCTGAGGTAACAATCGATTGTGAACTTACAATGGTATTACAATTATTTGTATTAATGATGATAGTTTTTTGTTCATTACTTCCAATGGTAAATGCTAACATTCGGAGTAAGCACATGGTGAAAATTGGATATTTATCATTTACTTTTTGAATTTGCTCTAAGCCTAAATTTGAGATTTCAAAATATAACTGGCAGTCTTGTAGTGAAATTTGTTGTGATAGTGTAATAATTTCTGTTGGTAGTGTTGGTTGATTACTTAATTGAGCTAAACCAATATTAAATAGTGCACGATTAAGTTGTTCTAAAATATTTTCAAAGTCGCAACCAGTCTCGTTTAAATTACGACAAATATCAACTAACATTTGACTATTGCTATTATTTATAGCCTGTAAAAGAGAAAAAATTGAGTTATTATCACTAATTCCTAGCATCTGTTGACAAATTTGTATTGTGATATCTCCATTGCTAAATGCAATTGCTTGATCTGTTAATGAAAGAGCATCGCGCATACTACCATTCGCTGCGGTTGCAATTATTTGTAGTGCGGGCTGTTCAAATTTAATATTCTCTAATTCTAATATTTTGGCTAAATAACTTTCTATTTCTGGTGCAGACAAATTTCGTAACTTGAGCTGTAGACAACGTGATAGTACAGTTATTGGTACTTTGTGTGGATCTGTCGTTGCTAATATGAATACAACATGAGCAGGTGGTTCTTCAAGTGTTTTTAACATTGCATTAAAAGCTGATTTTGATAGCATATGTACTTCATCTATAATGTATATTTTATATTTTCCACTTGTCGGCGTATATTGAGCATTTTCTAAAACTTCACGAATATTATCAACACCTGTATTGGATGCTGCATCAATTTCTATTACATCAACGAATCGTCCAATATCTATTTGTTGACAATGATCACAAGTTCCACACGGTTCGTTTTCTGATGGTGATAAACAATTTAGTGCTTTAGCAATAATTCGTGCTATGGTTGTTTTACCTACACCGCGTGTACCTGTTA
Source organism: Nitrosospira multiformis (assembly GCA_020726205.1). GTDB lineage: Bacteria > Pseudomonadota > Gammaproteobacteria > Burkholderiales > UBA11063 > Aquella. The sequence continues at coordinate 1,711 of DYTA01000051.1, read as the reverse complement.
ATAGGTATGCATGATGTAAACGACCGCTTTGAATAATATTTTGTAGAATAGTAACTGTGTTTTTTTGTCCAACCAGATCGACAAATTTTTTAGGGCGCCATTTGCGTGCCAAAACCATATGATTCATATCTAAAGTACTTTTTTAAAGTTATATTGCGACCTAATTTTAACATAGATTAATGATAATTCGAGATGTCTAATTATTATATATTATTGCTTAATCAAATAAATTAACTTTTAATTAGTCGTGATTAATGTTGTAAACATATTGATTAGGGGGAGTATCTGACGAATTTAAGGTTAATTATGTTAAAATCATAACTTAACTTTTAACTTGATTAATTGACAAAGAAATATTCATGGCAAAAAAAATAAATAATACATCCAACAATCGTTTTTTAAAATTTTTATTAGTTTTTTTTATCTTAATTGCTTTTTATACTGGGTACGAAGTTTTTTATCCTCAAGCTATACCAAATAAAAACTATCAATTAGTAATTAGCAAGGGTGATAATTTGCATAAAGTAGCTCGTAAATTAAGTAAAGCTAGCTTGATTGCCTATCCTCGTTTATTTATAATCGTTAGTCGATTAACCGGTAAAGATACGAAAGTTACTGCTGGTATGTATATTCTAGCTAAACCAATGTCAATGTTTGATATTATTCAACGTATAACCAATGGTAAGCCAGATGAAATAGGTATTACTATTTTGGAGGGATGGAACTTTAAGCAGGTTCGTAATGTATTATACTCTGAATCTCAAATCTTACATTTGACTGAATCGATGAGTGACCAACAAATAAGGGAACGGTTAAAAATTGACGCACCAAGTATGGAGGGATTAATCTATCCTGCAACTTATTTTATTGCTCCAAATCAAAGCGATTTAGAAATTATGCAAAATGGATATAAGATGTTACAGGACAAAATAGGAGATGTATGGAGTCAGCGTAATCAACAGTCTCAAGTTAAAACTTCATATGAGTTGTTAACTTTAGCTAGTTTAATACAGAAAGAAACCAATGATAATGATGATATGGTATTAATCTCAACGGTGTTTAATAATCGCTTAAAAATAGGTATGCGTTTGCAGGATGACCCAGCTGTATTTTATGGATTAAATAATAAACCTAGAATTACTCGGGCTGATTTTGCAATTGATACACCATATAATACTTATTTGCATAGTGGGTTACCACCAACCCCAATTTGTATGCCATCATTGACTGCATTAAAGGCAGCAGCAATGCCTAAATTAGAATCAAATGTCTTATATTTTGTTGCTATTGGTAAAGGAAAAACTAAATTTTCAAGTACTTATCAAGAGCATAGTAAGGCAGTTAATCAGTATTTAAATAAATAATTAATTTAATTTGAAATCTTGACGGAGTGTTTATGAAACGTGGTTTATTTCTTTCTGTTGAAGGAATTGATGGTGCGGGTAAATCTACCCATGTTGATTTTATTCGCCAATATTTAGTGAGTAAAGGGTTAGAGGTTGTAGTTACAAGGGAACCTGGTGGAACAATTATTGGTGAAAAGATTCGTGAACTATTATTAAATAGTGAACATATGCACCACAACACAGAGCTGTTATTGTATTTTGCTTCAAGGCAGGAAATTATTCGTCAGGTAATTGTGCCGAGTTTAGAAGCTGGAATATGTGTTATTGCAGATCGCTTTGTTGATGCTTCTATTGCATATCAAGGT
>DYTA01000050.1 GCA_020726205.1 Nitrosospira multiformis | reverse complement strand
ACCATGACAATATATTACCACACCTTTAAATGTGCTTTGATTGTCTAGCCCCTATTTAATTTAACTTATATTCAATTTTCTTTAATTTCTCATAAAATACTTCAAAATTTCAAAAAAATCAAAAAAATATTGCCTTATTTCTATTAATTCATAAATGTAATATATTGAATTGTATGGATTAATTTGTCTAAATATCAATACTACACCTTTTGGTGTACTAGGCAAAATGATTAATAATTGTTATAATATCGTTGAATTTAGGATATTGATGTGAATATGCACTTCTAATGTTTTTAATTTCATGTTTTCCTCGTTTTGTGTGGTATTTATAAACATAAATACCACAGTTTTTTATTTTACTAGGTTAACATGTAAATATCCTATAGCAAAAAGATACATAGTTACTAGGTCTCGGGGGGAGATTTGAATTAGCCACTATATTAATTATAGTGGCTGATTTTTTATGTGACAGCTTCTAGTTTTAATCTTAGTTCATTAATTTCTTTTTCAAGAATTTGTCGATTTTCAGCACATAAACTCCAATGTCCCATTTTGCGTCCTGGTTTTGCAATTGTTTTACCGTACCAATGTAAAACGCCTTGAGAATTATAATTAAGTAAAATATTATTGGCTATAATATTTGGGTTTAGCCATATATCCCCAAGTAGGTTTAACATTGCACCAGAGCTTATTAAATCGCATTCTCCAAGTTCAAGTCCACATACAGCTCTTAACTGTTGCTCAAATTGCGAAGTTTTGGCTGTCTCTATTGTAATGTGACCTGAATTATGAGGGCGTGGTGCTATTTCATTAACTAATAAGTTGTTATCATAATCAATAAAAAATTCAATAGTTAGCAATCCTACATATTCAAGTTTTTCGATTAATATGTGTGCGGCTTGTTGAGCTTTGGTTATAATTGATTGATCAACTTGTGCTGGAATATAGCTGACATCTAAAATGCCATTTTTATGATAATTTTCGATTAGTTGGTAACTTTTGATACCAAATTTATTTCTAGCTACGATAATTGAAACCTCTTGTTTAAGATTTACACATTTTTCTAAAATGCACTCGTCTCTAGCTAATTCAAGATAAGCACTAGCTAACTCATCTGGTGAATATATTTTGCGTTGTCCCTTACCATCATAACCCAAAGTTGTGGTTTTAAGTATCGCAGGGAAAAAATTCTCTGGAACATTTTGACAATCATCTAGTGAGTGAATTTCTTTAAATTGAGTGGTTTGCAATCCAATATTATTAAAAAATTTCTTTTCTTTGATTCTATTTTGGGCTATAACTAGTGCATCTGCATGAGGGTAAACAGCCGTAGTTTTGTTTAATAAGCGAATTGATTCAGCAGGAATATTTTCAAATTCTGTTGTAATGACAGGACATAATTGAGCTAGCTCTTGTAATGCGTTTATATCTGCATATGAATTACAAAAATGCTTATCAGCAAATCTTTTAGCAGGGCACTCTGGGTCTGGTTCTAAAATAGCAACATTATATCCAAATTGTTTTGCTACTTGCGCCAGCATCATTCCCAATTGTCCGCCACCTAAAATTCCAAGCCACGAAGGTGGTAAAATTGTTTGTTGTTTCATTTTTACTCCAATTCTGGCAAATTCATATCAAGTACCGTTGCAGTTTGTTTTTGTCTAAAATTGTGTAATTTATCTGCAAGTTCAGGTTTATAACGAGCCATAATTTGAATAGCTAGTAACGCTGCATTTGCAGCTCCTGCTTCGCCAATAGCTAATGTTCCAACTGGAATCCCTTTTGGCATCTGTACAATTGACAACAAAGAGTCTTGACCTTTTAGGTATTTAGATGGTACAGGAACACCAAGTACAGGAACAATAGTTTTTGCAGCTAACATACCTGGTAAATGTGCAGCGCCACCAGCACCAGCGATAATAACTTTTAATCCATGATTTTCAGCGGCTTCGGCATATTCAAATAGTAAATTAGGGGTACGATGTGCTGATATAACTAATGTTTCATAATTAATACCAAAATCACGTAGGATTATTGCGGCGTGTTTCATTACTTCCCAATCAGACGTACTGCCCATTACTACACCAACTTCAATCATTATTTTTCTTTCTTTAAATTAAAATTAATAATATTAGATACAGTGTAAAGTATAACATAATCAATTTGTTGAGTACAAAATTAAACAGACCAATTTTCATGGTCTGTTTAATTAATTATGCATGCATAACTATGCCGTTTTGTTATTAAGTATCTTAGCTAATATTGGCATTACAAATCCAAGTGCTAATAAACCAAATGGTGTAATAATATTAAGCGTTAATTGGAAATACCATTGATGTGAGTACATTGTAATTCCTTTAGGAAACATTCCCATTAAAATCGCAAATGTAGTTAAACCAAAACACCATCCACCAATTATCATACCAAGTTTACGACTTTTTACAAATTGGTAATCTGAGTTGAACTGAGATGCTAATTTTTTAATTGCGATGTAAGCAACAAATACCCACAAATAACGCATTGGCATTACAATTGAGTTAAGATCTAATAACCAATTAAATAAATCATTCATATCTTTGATACCAATTGCAGGTACTATAATTAAGATACTTACTAAAATAGCAGTTAAAATATAGCCATTAATTGGTGCACCGTGTTTATTTTTTTTATTTAAAAAATTAGGAACAAATCTTGGATTTGTTTCACCCAAAAATACCTTAATAGGTGCGTCAATTGAAAACATTAATGCGGCTACTTGACCAATTCCATTAGCTAATGCATAAATAATCATTAAACTATTACCTAGACCATAGTATTGCCCAAGAAGTTGGAATGCATAATATTGACCATTCATTTTTAAATCTTTAGGTAAGTTATGTGCATCAAACATTAAACCCATTGCAAAAGATCCTAATAGGGCAGATACAGCAACTAAACCAGCTACAGCAATCATTGCTTTTGGAAATTCTTTGGCGGGATTATGCGTATTGTTTACATATGGTGCTAATTTTTCACAACCACCAACAGCAAAAAGTAACATAGAAATAGTTGTAAAGTACGTAAAATCAAAATTTGGAATAAAGGTATGCCAACTCCAGTCAGTAGTTGCTGAGTGAACACCACGAATCGATGGTGCTGCAATCATTAATAAAATAAATAAAATAGACATAATCAACATTGATGTTCCAGCTATTACACCAATTTTTTTTAGAGAGTTAACACCTTTTGAGGCAAGTACTAAAAATCCAAGAAAGCAAACTAGAGTTAAAGATTGTAAAATTAGCGGATTTAGATTTTTAACTACTGAACCATTTTCAAATATTGCCCAACTTATAGCAATTAAAGCAGCCTGAGGTTTTTGTGCTAAATAAGGTACATGGACAACCCAATATGTCCAGCCAGCTAAGAAAGCTACAGTTGGCCCGCAAGTCTGTTTAATCCATTCAGATACACCACCAACACTCTTGCTAAATGTAGATCCCATTTCTCCAACCATCAGAGCATATGGTACAAAATATAAAGATAAAATAATTACCCAAGAAACAATTACTTGTAATCCTAGATTTGCGTAGTTATTTACAACATTACCAAAACCCCATACGACAGTAAAAAGTAATAATGAGAGGTTATACCAGCGAAATTGTTTGCTATTCGAACTCATATCTGTATCCTATTTAATTGAATCAATGTGTTATACGTTATTGTAGCTATTTTATAATAACGTAATTTTAATTATATCATTACATAATAATGCTGTTGTAGTAAAAATATAGTTATTTATGTTTTACTTACAACATTTATTATTTTAATGTTATCTATTTATTAGTTGACTAAATTACTCGGATAGAAATTATATCTATTGTATCTTATTTGTGGTATCTCTATAATCAAGGTCTCAGTAGATTAATCAACTATTTAATTAATTTTTATTAAGGATTGTTTGTGACTGCAATTTTCTTTATTCTTTTATTCATAATATTTATGACTGGTTTGCGGGGTAGTTATAAATTATCTTTTCGTTTTTATGCCATATTTATTGTGTTGTGGATAATATTTTTTATTCCTCATTTAATCCGCCATATTAATATTCAGCTATAGGAGCTACAATGTCTAACCGAATTTTAAATTTATTTGATATATTAGCTCTGATTGGTTTGTCGATCATTTCATTAGCTGCGATTGCTATGCAATTTGTGGGAAGCGAATTACCGTGTGCATTATGTGTAATGCAAAGAATGGGTTTTTATGCGATTGGTTATGGATTAATGCTTAATTTAATTAAAGGTCGTCACAGTAAACACTATTTACTTGTTATTTTAGCTTCAATGATTACATCATTTATGGGTGGAGTTCAGGTTTTATTGCATATAGTACCTGGAACTGGTAGTTACGGTGATCCTGTCTTACAAATGCACATGTATACATGGACAGTAGTTTTATGTATTGCGTATATTTTTTATGGTGTATTAGCAGGATTACTTGCTGAAAATGATTATTCATTTGACAATCATAAAGTAAGTAAAATTACGCAAGCCATTTTGATTATTTTTGTATTATCACTTGTTGTAAATATTATTAGTGCATTTTTTGAATGTGGTCCATATCTTTGTCCGTCAGATCCACAGTCTTATTGGTTAATCGACTTATTTACTGGACATACATGGGTAAATAATTAAAATATTTTTTGTGATAAATAGAAAATAACACATAATTAGAATTTAGTTATGTGTTATTTTATGCTAAAAATTAAAAGCGTTTTGTGTAACCATGACAATAGGGCATTGTTCCTTTAATGGCATAATAATTTCGATGATAATCCTCGCCTATCCAAAATGGTTGCATTTTTAATAATTGAGTAGCTAATAGATACCCGTTATCAACTAGTAATTGCATGATGTTCTGAGCTGTCAATTTTTGTAATTCATCATAATAAAAAATAGCACTTAAGTATTGATTGCCAATATCGGGACCTTGTCCATCTTTTTGCTCAGGATCATGAATTTCAAAAAATGTTTTGAGGATAGTCGTTAAATCTAATTTTTTTGTATCCCAAATAACTCTGACCACTTCTAGATGTCCAGTGTTTTGTTGCTTAACTTGCTGATATGTTGGGTTAATAATTTCCCCACCGCAATATCCAACTTCAGTTAATAAAACACCATCTAGTTTTTGTAAATAGTACTCAACACCCCAAAAGCAACCTGCCGCTAAAATTATTTCATCTGTTTCTGATACTTTGTCAAATGGAACAAAGTCTAAGCTAGCTGAATTTACACAGTGTCGTGTATTTAAATCAGTAAATTTTTCACCATGAAACACATGACCTAAATGTCCGTGACATTGATTGCATGTTATTTCTGTTCTAATTTGATCAGCATCTGGGATGTATGCAATTGCATTAGGTATTTCTTTATCAAAGCTTGCCCAACCACAACTTGAGTGAAATTTATTACTTGCTTGAAACAATACATTGCCACAGTTACGGCATAAATAACTACCATCTTGATCGCTATCAGTGTAACGTCCGCTGAATGGACGTTCGGTGCTTTTATTAATAATAACATCAAATTGGAATGGTGTTAAACTGGATGTTTTGAATTTCATATCTTGACCATAAAAATAATTAAATTATTTAGAGAATATTAATTTGTGATTGGTGCTTGGCAATTGTATACACGATAAGTACGTTGTCCATTATTAATTGCTGATTCTGGTGCTACAAAATTACCTCCCATAGTTGCAGCCTCATTGCGAGCCAATGTATCCAATTGACTTTCACTTGTTTTTTGACTTTGGAATGTTTCAGCTTTTGACCATAACGAGACATTGGTTTTACCCACAAATTTACAATTAGTTAATTGATTGGCATTGGGAGCTACAGTAACATTTTGTGCAGCAGGATTTAGGGTAACAAATGAGCAAGCAGTTAACGTTGCGGCAATAGCTAATAAAATAGTATTTATAGTAATATTTTTTTTCATGAGCAGTTCCTTAAAATAGTTATTATAGGTAATTATATCATTTATAAATATGATTTATGGTATATAATTTAATGTGTTTTATTGCCATTTTCAAACCAAAGAATCTTGGGTTTATTATCTGGAAAATAAATAAAAGCACCTAATTTATATTGATATGCACCATTTTGTTTTGTCATAGCTTGTAGTTTTTCTAAATCAAAGACACATATTTTATCTTTTTTTATTTCAATAACAATTTCATTATTGTCATTATTATCTCTTGAATGTACTATGATGTCAGGTCTAAAACGCCTTTTTTGATGTGGTGTTAAATTATCTTTATTTTCAATTGCTTGTTGAACTGACTTACATGCTTCACTATTAACGCAACAGTTAAATGATTTAGGGAAATCTGTTATTAGTAATTCTATAGTTTTTGGATCGTTGCCATTTTTATTATATTCACAATCAATATTAAGATTAGGTATATATTGTTCTATATATACAGCAATTCTATGACTAATAGCCTGTTCATGTGCTTTTAGTTCTAAAAGATGAATATCTTTTTCGATAAAATTATTTAGTGCATCTTGAATAATATCTTTATATTTGAGTATTAATTGTTGTTTCATAGAATTTTTCCTGTTGAGTTAAAGATGTATATTAGATAAAAATCATTGTAATAATCATATGTAGTTATATAATGAAATCTACTAGAGTCAAATATTTTAACATGTAGTAAGTATTTGGTTTATTCCAGTATTTAATATGCTATATTAGTATTGTTAATCAGATACATAAAGTACTCCTAGTCAGTGATATAATATTGGCTAGTAAATAATAATTAAAATTATATGAGGTAATGATGATTGCTAGAGTAAAATTATATAGTGTAGTAATTTTTTTATTTAGTGTGGTTTCAAGTCAAGCAATAAGTTTCCAATGTGTGTCAGATCTAGATTCAAGTTATTTGCCTAGTAGTTGTCAAAGTACACATCAACAATCTGGAGCTAATTCTATTACGCATATAGTGCAGGGAGATTGTGCAGCAAATTGTGCAAATTCTGAAATACATGGTGCATGTAGTGGTGTCTGTACTAATTCACAAATTTATAATAATGCGTGTAGTGGTGACTGTAGTGGTAGTACATTTCATGTAAAGCCTGAACAAGCCGTTGAGTGCTCTGGACACTGTGATAATATACATACGGTTTATGATCAATAAATAATTATACTGAAGTAAGAAATATGAATAAACATAATATAACATTAGTACGTTCTGGATTTACAATTATTGAGTTGATGATTGCTGTAGCTATTATTGGAGTATTAGCGGCATTAGCTATTCCTGCATATAGTAATTATATTAAGCGTTCAGCAGTTAGTGAAGCGATGAATATGATTGGTCCATTTGAGGATTCTATATCTGAATATTATATGGAAAATAAGACATTTCCTCAATCTAATCAAGATGCTGAATTAAATGCACCAGATAGTTATAAAGGTAAATACGTTACAAGTATTACAATTGATCCCAATTATGGTAGCACATCTAATCCACCTATTGTCGTAACTATGAATATTCCAGGTTTAGAATCTAGTAGTAAAATTTACTTTTTTCCGAAAGAGTAGTGTGAGGAGGTGAGCCTGAACCTTGGCACTTGCTGATCCGCATATGGCTGCTTCGTTCCCGACCTGACCAGATTTTGCGGTAGACAATGCAAGGAGACCCACCATTGTTTGAGATACAGATTATACATTATTTATTTTAGTACGTGTGTTTTTTTATGGGGCTAGACAATCAAAGCACATTTAAAGGTGTGGTAATATATTGTCATG
>DYTA01000001.1 GCA_020726205.1 Nitrosospira multiformis | reverse complement strand
TTATATTTTTTGCATTGCACTACATTCTGTATTAGGATGTAGTCACTAATAGCATATAATTATCCTATCAAAATCATGGTAATCAACAAAAGTATTATTTTATAAAGATAGTTATTGTTGTACCTGTGTTAAATATTAGGAGCTAGGCTATGAGTAATTTATTAGAACAGTTAAAACAAAATTTAAACCCAGATATTTATATTAAATATGCGTTAGCATTACCAGAAGAATATTTAATTAAATATTCTTTAAATGAAATTATACTGGATTGTAATGCAATGTCACATCTGTCTATCGAAAATGAGTATGCTATTTCAGTTTCTTATGATGAGCATCATAATGATAATATTTGGCAAATAAAATTAATTCGTTTTAATGATAATGTTAGTTTATCTAGAGGGTTGCCAATTATTGAGAATTTTGGCTTCAAATTATTAGATGAAAAGCCATATAAATTAAGAATTTCACAATATGATGAAATTTATATTTGTGATTTTGGTGTTGAAGTACCTGCAGGATTAGTTAATAAAATACATGATGTGGAGTTAATTGAAAATTTAAAAATTGCAATTACGGCTGCATTTACTCGTCAAATTGAAAGCGATAGCTTAAATAAATTAGTTTTGCATAGTGGTCTTAGCGCTCGTCAAGTATCTTTAGTTAGAGCTATTGTTAAATATTTAGTTCAAACTAATTTATCTTTTTCAGCTAGTTATATTAGTGATTGTTTAAAAAAATATTCACATATTAGTCGTATGTTATTTGAGCTATTTGAGGCTAAATTTTGTCCACAAACTTACTCTTTGACTAGAACCAACGAAGTTCAACAATTGATTCATACTGAGCTAACTAAGGTTGAAAATATTGCTGAAGATCAAATATTAAATGCTGCATATTCTGTAGTTCATGCTATGTTGCGTACTAATTTTTATCAACAGTTAGATGATGGTTCATATAAATCATATATTTCATTTAAATTAGAGTCAGCAAAAATTCTTAATTTACCAAAACCTTATCCTCTATATGAAATTTTTGTATATTCATTACGTTTTGAAGCAATTCACTTACGTGGTGGTAAAGTTGCTCGTGGAGGGTTGCGCTGGTCTGATCGTAAAGAAGATTTTCGTACTGAAGTACTTGGCTTGGTTAAAGCTCAAATTGTTAAAAACTCAGTAATTGTACCAACTGGTTCAAAAGGTGGATTTGTTTGTAAAAAACTTCCTGATATAAGTAATCGAGAGGCTTATTTAGAGGAGGGGGTTAGTTGTTATAAACAGTTTATTTCTGGGTTACTTGATATTACAGATAATCTAATTAATGGTGAAATTGTGCATCCAAAACAAGTTATTCGTTTGGATAGTGATGATCCTTATTTAGTTGTTGCTGCAGATAAGGGAACCGCTACGTTTTCTGATTATGCGAATGAGATATCTGCTCAATATAGTTTTTGGTTAGGCGATGCTTTTGCTTCTGGAGGTTCAGTTGGTTATGACCATAAAAAAATGGGAATAACAGCTAAAGGAGCATGGGAATCTGTAAAACGTCATTTTCGTCATCTAGGAATCGATACACAAACTAAAGATTTTACTGTAATTGGTATTGGTGATTTAATGGGTGATGTTTTTGGTAATGGTATGTTGTTATCTAAGCACATTAAATTAATTGCAGCATTTAATCATTTACATATTTTCTTAGATCCTAATCCAGATATTAAGCGTAGTTATGCTGAACGATTACGTATGTTTAACTTACCTCGTTCAAGTTGGGCAGATTATGATCATAGTGCTATTTCCCAAGGTGGAGGTGTTTATCTGCGTTCAAGTAAAACTATTCCACTTTCACCTGAGGTTAAAGCTTGGTTAAATGTTAATGTAGATGAGATAACTCCAAATGAGTTAATTCATCTAATTTTAAAAGCAAAAGCAGATTTATTATACAATGGTGGGATAGGTACATATATCAAGGCAGAAACACAGTCAAATGATGAAGTTAAAGATAAATCTAATGATGTGCTACGTGTGAATGCTAAAGATTTGCAGGTCAAAGTAATTAGTGAGGGTGGAAATCTAGGTGTTACTCAATTAGGTAGAGTTGAATTTGCTCTATTTGGAGGCAGTGTTTGTAGTGATGCTATAGATAATTCAGCTGGTGTTGATTGTTCTGATCATGAAGTAAATATCAAAATTTTATTTGCCGCAATTATGCAAGCAACTAACATGAGTATCGAAAAACGTAATCAAATTTTGGAGTCAATGACAGATGATGTAAGTAGGTTAGTTCTTCGAGATAATTACTTACAAACATTAGTCTTACGTACTGCGTGTTATCGCGCTCGGTATACTTTACCAAATCATCATATTTTTATGCGTAAACTTGAAAAAATTGGTTTATTGGATCGAGTGGTTGAATTTTTACCAAATGATAGCGTAATTAATGAGCGTATGACAAAAAATCAAGGATTAACTTCTCCAGAAATGTCAGTTTTGCTTGCGTATTCAAAAATATTATTAGACAGAGATATTTTAAATACTCAGCTGGTGACGGATCATGATTTTAATGACTTACTTATTAGTTATTTTCCTGACTATTTACAACAGGAATATCCTGAGTATATTTTGAACCATTATCTACGTAAAGAAATTGTAGCTAATCAACTGGCTAATTTAATAGTTAATCGTGCTGGAATTACATTTATTTCTAGATTTACCGATGAATTTAATTTGCCATTATCTGTAATTATTAAAGCTTGGTGGATTGCTTTTAATTTGCTGGACGCTTCAGAACTATATTCTAAAATAGAAAATTTAGATAACCAAATTGATGCTGATGTGCAATTAAAGTTATTTGTTGGCGTTGAAAAATCTGTAGAGCGTTTATGCCGTTGGATTTTGCGATATGTAAAAGATTTGACGAGTGCAAATAGTTTGATTGAGAAATATAAAGCACCAATTCAAGTTTTAAGACAGCATATTGGTAGTTTGGTTAAGAGTATTGAATATCCTGATGTACAGGAAGAAGAAAATTATTTTCTACAAAATCAAGTACCTGAAGAGTTAGCTATCCTTATTTCACGCCAAGGTTATTTAACTCAAGTATTAGATATTGCATTACTTACGTTGGATAATAATTTGCAATTTGATTATGTAGCGCAGAATTATTTTATGATTGGTCGTTTATTACAAGTAGATTGGTTACGTAAAAATGTATTACTTTTGCCAAGAGAAAATAAATGGCAAGCTTTGGCACGTTCTGCATTACTAGCTGATATTTTTAAATTATATCGTACAATTATGGAAAGTGCTATTCATGGTACTGATGGTAACACTTTACAGTGGATGAGTAGCAATCAAGATAAAGTTAATAAGATTAAAATTTTGTTAGAAGAACTACAAAGTTATACCGTTCTAGACTTAGCTATGCTTTCTGCTGCAGTACGTGAATTTGCTAATATTTTAGATTAAGTATCTTTCATTAGAATAAAAGCTTGGGTTATTTATCCAAGCTTTTATTTTGAGTTATTGTGATTAATTTGAATGTTGATTCTATACAAGATGATTCGGATAATTTTAGCTGTGGTTTTCGCCCATTACTAAATGTTTTTGTTTGTCGAAGGAATTCAACGATACGTTTTTGGCTTGGGAGAGCGATATTTTGTTGTTGGATATAATAAGTAAGTAAATTTTGTTGGCGTAGTGGAGACAACTGAATAAATTTTTGCCGACTTAACGATTTGAGATTTTGTTCAAGGGTATTTTGATAATCAAGAATAGCTAATTCATCCCCCAATGCTGTTAAATATTGTAATTCTTGAACTGTTTTAGATAGTTTATTTTTGACATCTATATCAAATTGTTCTAGTTCAGGCAGAATTTGATTTCTTATAAAATTACGCAAAAATACATTATTTTTATTGCTTTCATCTTCTATATGCACTAATTGATTTTCTTGGGCATAGTCACAAATCGATGATTTTGGTATGTTGAGTAATGGTCGCCAAAACGTTTGTTGCGCTCGTTTTTTTATACTTAACATTCCTGCACTATTATGTAGATTACTACCACGCATAATTTGACTTAGCATGGTTTCAATTTGATCATCTTGATGATGTGCTAAAATTATAACATTCGCATCAGTTTGTGCATACTCCTGATAGCGTATTATCCGTGCGCTATTTTCTAGTCCTTGTCCAGCAATTTTTTTGATGTTAACTGATTTTGCGATTAATGGAATATCATATTTATTACATATATCAATACAAAATTGTTGCCAATTTTCTGCATTTGGTGAAAGATTATGATTAACATGAATTGCAGATAAGTTAAACTCTTTAATTTTGCGAATTTTAGAAAATAAGTCTAATAATACAATTGAGTCAATACCACCACTTAAGCCAATACAATAATTTAAATGACCGTCAAATTGTGACGGCCAAGCATTTAGTATTATTTGAGTAGATAATTTATTTTTCATCTTCAATTTTAAATTTACCATAATCCATAATTCTTTGAAAGCGTCTTGCAACTAAATCATTGCTTGAAAATTGTTGCAAATTCTTCAGTGCGTTAGCTAGATGCAATTGTAATCTCGTCATCATCTCATGATGATTAGAGTGAGCACCACCTAATGGTTCAACAATTATGTCATCAATTAAATTCATTGTTTTTAGGCGATTAGCTGTTATTCCTAAAATTTCAGCGGCTTGATTCGCTTTTGTCGCATCTTTCCATAATATTGATGCACATCCTTCAGGCGATATTACTGAATATACAGAATACTCTAACATATTTATTTGATCTCCAATGGCAATTGCTAATGCACCACCTGAACCACCCTCACCAATTACTGTACAAATAATAGGTACTTCTAAATCAGCCATTTCATATAAGTTACGACCGATTGCTTCAGATTGCCCACGCTCTTCTGCTCCAATTCCAGGGTATGCACCTGGAGTATCAACAAAAGTAATAATTGGTAATTTAAATTTATTTGCTAGATTCATTAACCTCAAAGCTTTGCGGTATCCTTCTGGTCTAGGCATACCAAAATTACGTTCTAGATTTTCTTTAGTGTCACGTCCTTTTTGGTGACCAATAATCATAACTGATTGTGAGCCTAGTTTTCCTATTCCACCAATAATTGATTTATCATCTGCAAAATGTCTGTCACCGTGAAGCTCAATAAAATTAGTAAAAATATGATTTATATAATCTAGTGTTCTTGGTCTCTGCGGATGGCGAGCTACCTGCGAAATTTCCCATGCGCCTAGATTACTATAAATATTTTTTGTTAATTCTGATACTTTACTCTCTAGAAGATCAATCTCGTCAGTAATATTTACAGCAGAATCATTCTGCATCTGACGTAGTTCATCTATTTTGTTTATCATTTCAGAGATAGGTTTTTCGAATTCTAAAAAATGTCGTTTCATAAATTTATTCCAATTAATTACTTATCCCAAGCTGGTTGCTTAAGATTGAAATGTTTTTAGTATGTTCCGTAACTGCATCTTGTAGCGATTGAATTCTATCTTGATACAGTTGTGGATTATTTTTTTCACTAGCTAACTTTGTTTGTTTAGCCGTTGTAAGAGCTTGTTGAGTATCTGATAACGCTAGTTTTTCTTTACCTAATTCTTCAGTTAATAATTGTCGACGACCAATCTCATTTGTTCCAATATTTTTTTGGGTATTTGCTCGAGGGTAGATAGTCGGAATTTTATTATTTTTTGCTGAATTATTAACTTTATTAGTGTAATTATTTGCCATGTAATCACTTTTAGTCATCGGAGATGAATATACTGAAATTGGAGGTAAAGTAACTTTTTTAGCATTTTTAATAGCCTTGTTGGTGTAAACCAAATTACCTTTTACATCAGTATATTGATAAATTTCATCTGCAATAACAGTGCTAGTGATTATTGATAATAATATATACGTAATTAAATTATACATTTTCAATTTAGAATAAATTAATAATTGAAATTATACAAATAAAAGTAATAAAAAATAATCCAGATCTATATAACAAAGCAATTACATAATCAACAATTTTGGCATCAAATAAATTATTTGTTCTGCGTAGGTCTTCAATTTCATCTGTTTCGTCATTCTGTTGGTTATTAGTGAATTTATCTTTACCTATAGCAACGAATGCAATGTCATTCAGAATGTTTTCAAGATAAAAATAACTGATTTTAATTTTACCTTTTTGCTCAAGAGCATAGCGCATCACCTCTTCAAAATCCCCAGCTGCAGCAATAAAGATTATTAAAATGCAATATGGTACAAGATTGATCCAAAATAACATTTTATCAACAACTACAGTATAAACTAATGATTCTTCACCGCGTGTACGTAACTTATTGCCCATAGCTGTAAGCACTAGATAACAAATAGCACCTAGCACTGATGGTAAGACAATAAACCAAAACGTAGTAGCAAAAAATTTAGTTGCATAGGTCTGTACAAATTGATGAAAATTATTACTTCTACTAGTCGTTTTAGCTTCTTCTTTCCAACCAAGCATATCAACACATAACATAAATAATAAACTATTAATTATGAAGTAGATTGAGTGCAGGCTAGTTAGTGGTAGAATTAATAGCAGCATTGTAATAATCAAAAATGGAATTAACGCAAAGATAAAATATAATCTAATTTCTCTTACGGTTTGAAAATCACGATTAACAAATAAATTTGCATATTGATCAATTTTGCTACTAAACCAAGCTCGTACACTTCCTAGAAGATTTTTTTGTTCTAGAAATAAATTTAATAGAATTGCAATAAATGACATATTATAAATTTTGCTTTCTTAGCTATTGTTGTAAATATAAATTTGGTTTAAGTTACGATTAACATCAAAAATGTCCATCCCAAAACCAAAGAGAAAGTGATTCGGTGCATTTACACCTGCATGGTCTGCATAAATAGGTTTATCTTTTCCTATTTCTTTATTTACCATTACTGCAACTTTGCAACATTTAGCTTCTGCATTCATCAAGAATCTTTTAATCTCGGCGATGGTATGACCTTCATCTAGAATATCATCTAGAATATACACTGTTTTACCTTTAATTAATGATTCTTTTGGTTGGCGAAACCATGTAATATGGCTAGACCCATAATGAGCGTCACCATAGCGTGATGCATGAATATAGTCCATTGTAATTGGATTTTTTAATCTTTTTGTTAACTCTGAGGCAAACATCATGCCACCATTCATTACAGTCAGAAATACTGGAATTTCTCCCTCAATTTCGGCATCTATTTTTTTAGCCATGTCATCTAATGCAACAGATAATTGCTCCGCTGTAAACAGTACAGTGGAATTATCAAGAATACTTTTTGCTTTAGCATAATCTAGTTTCATGTGAACCTCGTGTTTATATTAAAATATGTACTTATTAAAAATAATTACCCAGTATTGTAACAAAAAATAACTAAGCTCACAAGCTATAAGTTTTTATGTCAATTTTATATAAGAGAAGATTAATTATGAAAAAAGCTTTATTATTAATTTTAGATGGTTTTGGTATTCGTAATAATGATGATTTTAATGCGGTATCTGGAGCTCAAAAACCAAATTTAACTAGATTTATGAATGAATTTGCTTATGGTAAGATCCAGGCCTCTGAGCAAGCAGTTGGTTTACCAAAAGGGCAATTTGGTAATTCTGAAGTTGGTCACTTAAATCTTGGCGCTGGAAGAATTATTCGTCAAGATATCACTAAAATTGATTATGAAATTGAAACAGGTGATTTTTATAAAAATCCTGCATTTTTAGAGGCTTTTGCTAGTACAACTACACATACTTTGCACATAATGGGATTGTTATCAACTGGCGGTGTTCACTCACATCAAAATCATATTTATGAGTTAATTCGGTTTGCTTCTCAATCTGATAATATTCAAAATATTTGGTTGCACGCCTTTTTAGATGGTCGTGATACTCCACCACAAAGTTCTAAAGGATTTTTAGAGCAATTAAATGAGATATTGAAGGATAACCCTAAGGTTAAAATTGCCACAGTAACAGGTCGTTACTATGCAATGGATAGAGATAAGCGTTGGGAGCGTGTAGAGTTGACATATAATGCTCTTGTTGATGCTATTGGTGATACATGTTTTTCTACTCCAACTGATGCGGTTAGTTCTGCTTATGCAGAAGGTATTACTGATGAGTTTGTTAAACCTGCTATTTTTAATGGCTATAATGGTATGAATGATGGTGATAGCGTTATTTTTGCCAACTTTCGCTCTGATCGAGCAGTACAATTGACGGATGTTTTTATTGGTAAAGATTTTTCTGGTTTTAATCGTAAAGTTATTAATTTTGCAAGTTATGTAAGTATGACTCGTTATAATGATAAATTAGAATGTCTAGTAGCATACCCACCAACAGCGATTAAAAATACTCTAGGTGAATATATTAGTAGCTTAGGATTAAAACAGTTGCGCATTGCTGAAACTGAAAAGTATCCACATGTAACATATTTTTTTAATGGCGGTGAACAACAACCATTTGAAGGCGAGGAGCGTGTTTTAATAGATTCACCTAAAGATGTTGCAACATATGATCAAAAACCTGAAATGAGCTTACCTAAGGTGGCTGAAAAATTAATTGAAGCAATTAATAGTGATAAATATGACATTATTATGAGTAATTTTGCCAATGGTGATATGGTTGGACATACTGGTAATTATGAAGCAAGTGTGAAGGCCGTAGAATCATTAGATAAATATGTTGGTGAGGTTGTGGAAGCTATGATTGCTAAAGGTGGAGAGGTTTTAATTGTTGCTGACCATGGTAATTGTGAGGAAATGTTTGATTACAACTGTAATCAGCCTCATACGCAACACACAACTAATTTAGTTCCATGTATTTACATTGGTCGTGATGCCTCTATTGCGGAGAATGGTGCTCTTGAAGACGTGGCTCCTACATTATTGCAAATAATGGATTTACCTCAGCCAAAAGATATGACGGGTACTTCATTGATTACTTTTAAGTAGTATTTTGATGAAAAAAAGTATTATTATTTTACTTTTTGCAGGACTAGTTATAACTGGTCCTGTATTTGCAACTAATTCTTCGTCGGTTACTAGTAACTTATCTGAAGTAACAGATCAAATTAATAAAATTAGTCAAGATTTAAATAGTAAAAAACAAAAAAAGCAACAAATAGATGCGGCACTACGTGACTCTCAAAGTGCGATTAATAAGACTAAATTTTTGCTTCAATCTTTACAGCGTAAACGTGATGCTGATTTAGCACAATTAAATCAGTTGTCAAATACTATTCCACAGATGGAATCATCTGTTGCTCAAGCTAAGAGTTTAGTTGGTAATTCTATGACGACAATTTACCAACAATTAAAACAAATTGAGGGTGAACAGGACTCACTTTTATCTGGCAATGATTTAATTGAAGCTAACCGAAAAAAAGCATACTTAGTTGAGATACTAACGGTTGAACAAAAACAGTATCAACAACTTTCACAAAAATTAATTGAATTACAAAACCTTAATAATCGTTTGGTCACGGAAGTTGACCGGTTAAATGCAAAATTAGGCGTGACGGCTAAACAGCATGATAAGCTAATTACGGTAACGTCGCAAAAATCGCAGGAAGCTGCACAAGTGCAATCACAAATTACGAGTGAACAAACTAAGTTATCTAATTTGAAGCAGAAACAAGTTCAGTTAAATAATTTATTAACACAGTTAGCAGCTGCGGAGCGAAAACAAAAAGCCCAACAGTTAGCTGCAAAAAAAGCAGCGGCAAAGGCAGCTAAATTAGCTAAGAGTAAGCCAACAATGATTATTGCTAAGCAAGCTGGTAGTACTCCTTCCGTAATTCATAATCAAACTAATACTACTGCTACATCTTCTTCAGTTAATAAGTCATCTTCAAGTAGTAGTCAAGTATCTGTGGGTAATCCAGACAACAGCGTAGAAGATAATTCACCATTTATGTCTCGTAAATTAACCAAACCAGTGTCAGGTAATATTACGGTTGGTTTTGGTCAGATGCGTGATAGTGTTCGGAATAACGGTGTATTAATTTCTGCAACAGATAATACACCTATTTACTCAGTATCACGTGGTAATGTTTTATTTAGTGGAAGTCTACCGGGTTTTGGTCAAATTGTTGTAATCGATAATGGTGATAATTACACTTCAGTTTATAGCGGTATTGTTGCGAAAGTTAGTAAAGGTAGCAGTGTAAATGCAGGACAAGTTATAGGTTTAAGCGGAACTAATTCAAATCAGCCAATGGGTGGTGTATATTTTGAATTAAGACATTTAGGTAAACCAGTTAACCCAATGCGCTTGTTTTAATATTCTATATCCGTTGCGATAAAAGCTTTTTCGATTGCTTTTATTGCAATTGAAGATGAAAATCCGCGTCCGATTAAGAAGCGAAAGTATTTAGCTTTTTCTTTTGTGTCTTGTGGGGCTATACTATATTTTCGTTTAAGTTGTGTTGTAGCCAATTCTAATTCATTAATGGTTGATTGATTATAAATTTCATTAATTAATTTTTTATTATTAATTTTATCTTGAAGTAAATGTTTTATTTTTAAGCTTCCATATTTTTTACTTTTGCTATGGATAAAATTTTCAATAAATCGTTCTTCATTTATATAGTTACAGTCAATAAAACTGTCTAAAATTGATTTAATTTCTTCTACATCATCACTATATTTTTGAAGCTTACGGTACAATTCAATGTAAGTATAATCTCGGCGAGATAAAAAATCAAGGGCTTTAGCTTTAAGATTAATTTTGTTCATACCTATTTGAGGTTATTGTTGAGAATAGCGTAATCATTTATCTGATTACGCTATTTAATATTATAAAACTAAAGTTAATTTTCTTCAGCATCGGTACTATCATCAATTTCACGTTCAGCTAAAGGAACTTCTCCAACTGCAAGTCCTGATAACGAGCGAACCTTATCTTCTATTTCACGAGCCATTTCTGGATTTTCTCTTAAGAATTGACGAACATTTTCTTTACCTTGTCCAATTTTTGTACCTGCATAGCTATACCATGCACCAGATTTTTCAACAATATTATTAGCAACACCAAGATCGATTATTTCACCAAGGCGTGATATTCCTTCACCATAAAGAATTTCAAAATCAGCTTGTCTAAATGGTGGTGCAACTTTATTTTTAACTACTTTAACTCTAGTTTCACTACCTATCATATCATCGCCTTTTTTGATATTACCAGTTCGGCGAATATCTAAGCGGACAGATGCGTAGAATTTAAGGGCATTACCACCAGTTGTAGTTTCAGGAGAACCAAACATAACACCAATTTTCATGCGAATTTGGTTAATAAAAATAACTAGTGTGTTAGTACGTTTTATATTGCCAGTTAATTTACGTAAAGCTTGTGACATTAATCTTGCTTGAAGTCCCATATGGCTATCACCCATATCACCTTCTAATTCTGCTTTAGGAACTAGTGCAGCAACAGAGTCAATAACGATTAAATCAACTCCACCACTACGCATTAAAACATCAGCTATTTCTAATGCTTGCTCACCAGTATCTGGCTGTGAAATTAACATGTCGTCAACTTTAACCCCTAATTTACGTGCATATACAGGATCTAATGCGTTCTCTGCATCGATATAGGCACACGTACCACCTAGTTTTTGCATTTCAGCTACGACATGTAAACATAGAGTAGTTTTACCTGATGACTCAGGACCAAAAATTTCAATAACTCTTCCTCTTGGTAAACCTCCAACCCCAAGAGCTAAATCAATTCCTAATGATCCTGTTGACACTACTTGAATGTCATTGGCAACTTGTTTGTCATCCATCCGCATTACCGAACCTTTACCAAATTGTTTTTCAATTTGGGCTAATGCAATTTGGAGAGCCTTTGCTTTGTCATTATCAGCCATGTTAGTTTCCTTTTTTATTATAAAATGAATTGGTTAGTATTATTGCTAACGAGTTGTTCAACATGAGTCTCAAAAAGATTTGTTTGTTTATACTCTGTATCAGAAATTTTTTCGATTAAAACAGCTTGCATAATTGGAGCATCACCAATTACTGCAACTAAAAGTCCACCAACTTTTAATTGTTTTTTAATTGTTATATTGATCTCCTGTATACTTCCTCCAATAAAAATTTTATCAAATTGAGCCTTAGATTCATAACCATGTATACCATCAATTTCAACTAGTGAAACATTTTTAATACCAACTTTAGTCAAATTTTCAATGGCAAATTTATAATTTGTAGGATTTATTTCTAAACTATAAACAAAGTCAGCTAGCTTTGCTATGAGAGCAGTAACATAACCACTTCCAGTGCCGATTTCTAGAACTTTATCCTTTTTTTTCAATTGTAATTCTTGTAATAGGCGAGCTTCAATTCTTGGGAAAAGCATTTTTTGCGTACCAGGAAGTGGAATTTCAATGTCTGATAAGGCTAAATTACGATACTCAGCTAAAACAAAATCCTCTCGATTGATTGTTGCGAATAAGTTTAAAATTCTTTCATCGAATACATTCCATGGACGGACTTGTTGCTCAATCATATTAAAGCGGGCTAAATTAAAATCCATTTCTAATTCCTTTACTTAATTTTTTGCTCTTGTTTTACTTTATTAACTAATGCTTGTACTACTTGAATTAATCTGGCTGGTTGTGCAGGTTGAGTTGCATATTTATTGCCCACAATAAAAGTAGGTGTTCCATTTATGTTGTACGCTTGTGTAAGTTGAGCGTATTCTTGTGGTTTCGTGCTAATAGCAAATGAGTTATAAGTTGCCATAAACGTTTGAGGATTAACTATTGCTTTATTTGTATTTAAGAATTTTTGTAGCTGTACTGGATCTTCTAAATTTTGACGTTGATTCATTGTTGCATTAAATACTGCCTGATTAAACTTTGTACCTAAATTTAACATTTGTGATGTTGCATTAATTTTAGCATAACCAATAAAGTTATTTTCCCACACCACTTGTACTCGGTTTAACTGAATATTTTTATTGGTTGCATACCATTGATCTAGATCTGGTTCAAGCAATGCACAATGAATACACGCATAAGAGAAAAACTCTGTAACATTTACTTTTCCTGATGTGGTGGGTAGTTGTTTAGCCGTATTGGATACAACGGTATAATC
This sequence comes from Nitrosospira multiformis, assembly GCA_020726205.1. Taxonomy (GTDB): domain Bacteria; phylum Pseudomonadota; class Gammaproteobacteria; order Burkholderiales; family UBA11063; genus Aquella. Next base: position 16,005 of record DYTA01000001.1, on the reverse strand, counting down.
TGTACCTAATTTAAGTGCAACATCTGCTGCATATGAATTAGTTAAAATCATACTACCAAATAATGCAAAAATTATTTTTTTCATAAAGTCTTCCTTAATTTAATGTAATTGTTGTTGAGTTTATTTCTTGTTGTGTTAATTGTGTCTGGATATTTTTAGCTTCATCGTTAGTATTAAATGGTCCAATAATAACACGATTAATAAACTGTCCATTAATTTGTTGTGATTGAATTTTAGCACTAAAACCTAATAATGCAAGCTTTGCTTTCATATCATTTGCTAAGTCTGGTTCAGAAAATGCTCCAACTTGAACCGCAAAATGTTTTACTTCAGTGGCATTGGTATTAATTGGTGCACTTGATGATTGTGTTTGTAGCTCTTTTTTGCCTTGAAGAACATCATAGAAATCATAATTTGTAGGATTAGATGCTACTTTCTTAATGTTAGCTACTGGTGCGGAACTGACTTCTTGCATTTTTACGCCAGGAGCTAATACCAGTGGTTGAGAACTATTTTTAATATTGCTGATCGGATTAGATGCGTTACCATTAAATCCCTTATCAACAAATGGGTTCTGTGCTTTATTTAAATAAAAGGCAACACCTCCAGCAATTCCTATTCCTATTAATAGACCTAAAACAAATTTCACTTTTATTTTTCTTTCTCACAAAGTTAAAAATTACGCTTATATTGACTAGCCATACTGATATGACTAGTAGTAACTAAATTTGATCGTTGTAAATCTGCAATTGTTCGTGCTAATTTTAATAGTCTATAATATCCTCGTGCAGATAAGCCCTGTTTTTCGATAATTTGTTTTATCAGTTGTTTTGAGTTATTTTCAAGTTGACTATATTGTTCAATTTCTTCATTATTTAATTCACTATTTAATTTATTTTGGCGATTTATTTGTATTTGTCGAGCTAAAATAATTCGTTGTTTGATTTCGCTTGATGATTCACCGTTAGGTAATTCTTGTAACTCATTTGGATTTAGTGTTGGAACATCTACAACAATATCGATCCTATCTAATAGAGGTCCAGAGATTTTAGCACGATAACGATTTATTTGCTCAATTGAACAACTGCATGTTTTTTTAGGATGACCTAAATTTCCACATGGACATGGATTCATTGCAGCAATTAATTGAAAATTCGCTAAATATTCTACTTTATGGTTTGCTCGTGCAATACAAATTTTTTTGCTCTCTAATGGTTCTCGGAGGACTTCTAGCACTTTCCTTTCAAACTCAGGTAGTTCGTCTAAAAATAATACGCCATTGTGAGCAAGACTTATTTCTCCTGGTTTTGGGTTAGAGCCACCACCAACTAATGCTACGCTTGAAATGGTGTGGTGTGGTGTTCTAAACGGAGTCCTGCACCAGTTTTCTAGTGTAAAACCCTGTGAACTTAATGAGTGTAGTGATGCACTGGCAATCGCTTCTTCATTACTTAGTAATGGTAATATTGTGGTTATTCTGTGAGCCAACATTGATTTACCGCACCCTGGATTACCTATCATAAGCAAAGAATGGCGTCCTGCGGCTGCTATTTCTAAGGCTTTTTTTGTAGCAATTTGTCCTTTAACCTGTTGAAAATCTAAATTATCAATTTCAGCTTCTTGTAATTGTGGAGTCTGTGGTATTTCATAATTTAAGGTAATTGTACCGTTTAAATAACTAATAACTTCTGTTAAGCTTTTAACTGCAATTATTTGTAGTTGCTCAATTAATGCCGCTTCCGTGGCACTTGCTTTAGGCAGTATAAATTTTCGTTGACTGGATTTTATTCCATAAGACATTGCTAGGCTACCTTTGATAGCTCTCAGCTCTCCATCTAAGGCTAATTCACCTGCAAATTCGAATTTATCAATATCTAAGTTAGGTGAAACTAATCCACTTGCAATTAAAATCCCTAATGCAATTGGTAAATCAAAACGACTAGAGTCCTTGGGTAAGTCTGCAGGAGCTAAGTTAACTGTTATTCTACGTGCAGGAAATGCAAACCCAGAGTTTTGAATAGCGGAGCGAATTCTATCACGGCTTTCTTTAATTTCTGTGTCGGGTAATCCAACAATTGAAAAACTAGGTAAACCGCTGGAAACATGAACTTCAACAATAATTTGTGGAGCATGCATTCCATTTAGTGCTCGTGAGTAAAGTTTAGCGATACTCATGGTTTTTTATTTTGAATCTAAATTTTTAATAACTTGTTCAAGTTCATCTAATTTTGCTCTTGTATTTGCAAGAACTTTTTGTTGTGTATCAAATTCTTCACGAGTTACTAAATCTAATTTGTCAAAAGTTGCATGTAATATAGTTTTTAAATTATCTTCAATATCGCTTAACGGATTATTTTTAAATAAGTTAGTAAGTTGTCCAGAAATTTGATCTATTAATTGTTGTTTAAACATGATTACAGTACTACCTAAAAAAATTTAGTCTTTAAATATTAATACTAACATGATTTTAATCTATTTTTCGGGATTGGTGCTATTAAATTGGATTATTGGCTTTATGAAAAAAGCTACGATTGATTCGTAGCTTTTAATTAGATTAACGTCCGCGTTTAGGCAACATTTGAGATCTAACTTTTTTGTAGTGGCGTTTCACTGCAGCAGCCATTTTTCTTTTACGTTCTGTAGTAGGTTTTTCATAGCATTCACGAGAACGTAACTCAGTAAGAGTACCAGCTTTTTCAACTGCTTTTTTAAAACGACGTAAAGCTACTTCAAAATATTCTGTATCGCGTACTTTAATTTCAGGCATTTATCTATTCCTTTAATTTATATTAATAGTTTTTAATTATATGTGTAATAAGTTGTTTATTTGTAATACAAAAATTTGTATTACCTATTTATTTTTTATTCATTTGTATTTAATTGACCTGAGTCAATACTTATAAATTAAATCACCCCCTTAGGTGTTTATAAAATTGTTTAATCTGTAATTTTATCTCTATTTTGTTTCTTTTGTCAAGAATTAATTGAGATTAAGTTAAAAAATTGTGTTGTATAAATTAGATTGATGCATGATATAGTATAATGATACATTGGTTAAGTAATTTGTATTTAAAAGTGTTGTTGTAAGTTAAAATATTTACAATAAATTGAGCACTTAGTTGTAAGGGGTCGCTATGCGATTTTTAAAGTTATTAAAAAATATTATTATTGGTAAACCGCTTAATGCGGCAAGTCCAAAAGTTAAAGAGCATATTGCGTTAATTGCAGTAATAGCATGGATCGGTCTTGGTGCCGATGGTTTATCTTCATCTGCATATGGTCCAGAAGAAGCATATTTAGCACTTGGTCATCATACCAGTATTGCAATTTATTTGGCATTTGCAACCGCTTTTACGGTGTTTTTGATATCTTTTGCTTACAATCAAGTTATCGAACTATTTCCATCTGGTGGTGGTGGTTACAAAGTCGCAACGCATCTATTAGGGCCAAAAGCTGGTGTTATATCAGGTAGTGCCTTGATTATTGACTATATTTTGACTATCGCTGTATCAGTTGCTAGTGGTGTTGATGCTGTATTTAGTCTATTGCCAGTATGGTGGTTAGCATATAAAATTGAGTTTGAAATCTTAATAATTGTACTATTAATTATTTTGAATTTACGCGGTATGAAGGAGTCTATCCGTATTTTAATTCCTTTATTTATGGGATTTCTTGTTACACATTTGGTAATTATCATTGGTGGAATATTTTTTCATGTAAATCATTTAGTTGATATTTTGCCAAATGCAGCTCATGAGGTACATGTCATGTCATCATCAGTAGGTTTGGTCGCAACAATTGCTATTTTCTTGAAAGCATATTCTTTGGGCGGTGGTACTTATACTGGTCTTGAAGCTGTTTCAAATAATGTTAATATGTTAGCAGAACCTAGAGTTCGTACTGGCAAATTTACTATGATGTATATGGCAATTTCTTTGTCATTTACAGCTGGTGGAATTATTATTTTATATTTGCTATGGCATGCGGAACCAGTTTTTGGTCAGACATTAAATGCTGTTGTATTTAATAGTATTTTAGCCGAAACAGGCTTTAGTCATCATTGGTTAGCGATTATTTTATTTTTTGAAGCGGCATTATTATTTGTTGGTGCTAATACAGGATTCTTAGGTTGTCCAGCAGTAATGGCTAATATGGCCGTTGATAAGTGGTTACCACGCCAATTTAGAGAGTTATCTGGACGTTTGGTTACTCAAAATGGAGTATTAATCTCAGGTATTGCGGCTATTATTATTTTATTATGGGCTAGAGGAAGAGTTTCAACATTAGTTGTTTTATATAGTATTAATGTATTTTTAACTTTTTCATTGTCTTTATTGGGACTTTGTGTTTATTGGATTAAAGTACGTAAGGATAACAAAATTTGGTTGCGCAAATTTATTATTGCAGTTATCGGATTTGCGGTATGTGCTTCAATTTTAGTGGTAACCACAATAGAGAAATTTACTGAGGGTGGTTGGTTAACAGTTGTAATAACCGCAGTTACTATCGGTTTTTGTTTTATGGTTCGTGAACACTATCGTAAGGTTGGTGTGAAATTAAAAGACGCAGATCACCTTTTTGCAGCTCATTTTGATTCTATAAATTCAGAAAGTGCAGAACTATTGCCAATTATTGATAATGAACAAAAAACAGCTGTATTTTTTGTTACCAAACACTATGGAGCTGGATTGCATACGCTGTTGTGGGTACAAAGAATGTTTCCTGATGTTTTTAAAAATTTTGTATTTGTAACTTCTGGTGAAATTGATTCTGAAGTATTTTCAAATGAAGAAGTATTTAAGAAAAAATATCGCCAAGACTTAAATCACATTATTGAAGATTATCGTTATTTTTGTACTCAACATGGTCTTCCTTCTGCAGGATATTTTAGTTACGGAGTTAATGGAGTCGAAGAATTAATTAAGCTATCTGAACAAATTCAGGTTGATTATTCTGATTGTGTATTTTTTGGTGGAAAATTGGTTTTTGTTGATGAAAACTGGTGGACAAGAATGTTACACAATAATACTGTAAATATTATGCAGCGTCAATTGCATTTACGTGGAATGCAAATGGTTATTTTGCCAATGAAAATATAATTATAATTAGTTAAGTATTGATTAATTTGTAAACTATTTTTATCAAAAATATTAATAAATTAAGTTAAATTAAAATTAAAGGAAATATAAATATGCGTGCATCAAAGTACTATATTGCAACGGCTAAAGAAGCTCCTAGCGAAGCAGAGTTAATTAGTCATCAACTAATGTTACGAGCTGGAATGATTAAACGTTTATCAAGTGGAATTTATACTTGGATGCCGTTGGGTTTAAAAATAGTGCGTAAAGTTGAACGAATTGTGCGAGAAGAAATGAATGCAATTGGTGCATTAGAAATGCTTATGCCTGCAGTACAGCCTGCTGAAATTTGGCAAGAGTCTGGTCGGTGGGAGTTTTACGGCAAAGAATTATTGCGGATGAAAGATCGCCATGACCGTGATTTTTGTTTAGGTCCAACTCACGAGGAGGTTGTTGCTGACACTATTCGTAAGGATATAAAGAGCTATAAACAGCTACCTTTATCGGTATATCAAATTCAAACTAAATTTCGAGATGAAGTTCGCCCTCGTTTTGGTGTAATGCGTTCTCGTGAATTTGTCATGAAAGATGCTTATTCATTCCATAGCAATTTTGATTCACTATTATCAACATATAACGATATGTATGATGCATATTGCAATATATTTAATCGCCTAGGACTTAAATTTCGTCCTGTTGCTGCTGATACTGGTTCAATTGGTGGTACTGGATCGCATGAGTTTCAAGTACTAGCTGATAGTGGAGAAGATATTGTTGTGTACAGTGATGAATCTGATTATGCTGCAAATATTGAGTTAGCAGAATGTTTACCATCGCGAGATTCTCGTCCTGAAGCTAAACTTCAATTACAGAAAGTTGCTACTCCTACCCAAAAAACTTGTGAAGAAGTGAGTGCAATGTTGGGCACTGATTTAGCTAATTCCGTGAAATCATTAGTCTTTGAGGGGGTAGATGGTAATCCAGTTTTATTATTAATTCGTGGTAATGATAGTTTAAATGAAATAAAAGCTAGCAAGCTAAAAGAACTGAAAGAACCATTAACTTTTTCTAGTCATGAAGCTATAAAAAATGGTTTTAATTGTCAACCTGGATTTATTGGTCCTGTTGGATTTAATGGTATCGTGATTGCTGATCGAGAAGTTGCGTTATTAGCTGATTTTGTTTGTGGTGCTAATGAAGATAGTTTCCATTTTACAGGGGTTAATTTTGGTGTTGATTGTGTTGAGCCAATTGTTGCTGATTTACGCAATGTACAAGAAGGTGACAAAACTCCAGATGGCAAAGGTACAATAAAATTATGTCGAGGTATTGAAGTTGGGCATGTATTCCAACTCAGAACTAAATATTCGCAAGCAATGAATGTTACTTATTTAGATCAAAATGGTAAAACTCAATATATGGAAATGGGATGTTATGGTATTGGGGTAACTCGGATTTTAGGTGCATGTATTGAGCAAAATAATGATGAAAATGGTATTGTTTTTCCACTCAATATGGCTCCATTTGAAGTTGTTATTACACCAGCTAATTATGCTAAGAGTGAGATTACTCGTTTAGAAGCAGATAATCTATATAATCATTTAAAGGCAAATGGTCTCGATGTTTTATTGGATGATCGCAATGAACGTATTGGTTTCTTGTTAGCAGACAGTGAGTTATTAGGTATTCCATATCGTATTGTTATTGGCGAAAAAACTTTGGCAAATGGTAATATAGAGTTGTTTAATCGTAAAACTCGTGAAACGAAAATTATTGAACTTGATTTAATAGTCGCAGAAATAACCAAATTGGTGAATGATGCACGTAATTAAGCAAATAACGTTGGTAATAACCAGCGTTATTTTTATGTCATCAGTTGCGTATGCGGGTAATCAACAAGAAGAGGCGTTGTCTGCGGATGTGCAAGCGTCTCTTCACTCTGCAATTATTAATCCTATTCAGCCACATTTAGTTTTTTCAAGTAAGGAAAAAGCTGATGCTTGGTTGAGTGATATGTCTAGTCGTCTTAAAAAATTATCACCTAAAGATCCACTTATTCAAGATGACTTTATGCGGAAAAGATTATTGACGACGATACAATATGAATCTATTCGTGCTGGTCTTAATCCTCAGCTGGTCTTGAGCTTAATTACTGTGGAAAGTAGATTTAATAAATATGCTATCTCTAGTGCTGGTGCGCAGGGAATTATGCAAGTTATGCCTTTTTGGGTTCGTCAAATTGGTGCACAAGGGCAAGATTTACTTAATGTCCAGACTAATATTCGTTTTGGTTGTACAATTTTGCGACACTATTTACAATTAGAGCATGGTGACGTATTTATGGCCCTTGGTCGTTATAATGGTAGTAGGGGACAGTCAACCTACCCAGATTTGGTGTTTAGTGCGTTAAGGCGTTATTGGGAACCGTCGGTGTTTGTTTTGGTAACTAGTACAGGAGAAGTAAAAAAAATTGATTATAGTAATTGATTTGATTATTAAATGTTTATAAAGAATAAATAAAAAAGGATTATTAAAAAATAATCCTTTTTTATTTGATAGCTTAGTGAAAGGTAGGGAATACATTTATATCTTGTAATAATTGAGCAATAATTACTAATATCCCAACAATCATTACTATTGTTGGAAGAATAGTACTTCTTTTTATTTTTTTAAAAAATACATATGCTGCAGCAATTGGGACTAATGCAGCACCAATTTGAAACATATTTGATTGTTGATAAATTATTACGAATGCTTTGGGGAAAAGTAATGCAATAATTACAGGAATCACAAATGAAATTAAGGTTGCAAATAAACGATTTTTAGGTGAATCTGTCCATTTTAGCGCATCAATAACAAATGCGACTAATGCAAATCCGATTGATAAAAATGCTGTTAGCACAGTTATTGAAGCAAAAACACCTACTAATACTGAAATAGTGTTTGGAACACCTGGTTTTGTTAATGCAAAATGCATGACATCACCAATTGTATTTAAACTACGAAAATCTTCTCTAGATACTAGCGAGAAAATCAATAGCATCCAACCGATATATGCAATTGCTGGAATCATTAAACCAATGAATGTAGCTTTTTTAGCTTTTTGAGGATTCCAATCATTGATTTTTAATACTAATGGTAATACCATGTGCATCATCCAAATACAAAACATAGTTGAAGCGCCTGCTGCTAAATATTGAAAGCCATCTTTTGGAATAACTTCAAAAATATGTGGATTCATTAGTTTGATACCAAAAATAATTCCACCAATTAAACATAAGTACTTTATTGTAAAAATAATTCCATTCAGTCGGCTAATAAATCCAAGCCCAATAATAAATGCAGGCATAAAAACAGCAAAGAAAATTATCATACCTAATTGCGATGGAATAATGATGTGAAAAGCTGGTAGTACCGTTTTTGCTAATAAATCTCCGCCAGCATTTACGTAAGCTGCAGCTAATGAACCCATTGATAAGACATTTAATATTGTTGTAATCCAGTAACCTTTTTTTCCAAAGTAGTCAATAGCTAGTGTTGCTGCATTTACGTTATGATTGTCATATTGTGCATATACATCAATACTAATTAATGCCATAAAATACGAAATTACAAATGTTATAGTAATGAAAATTAGCGTATTAAATAGCCCTGGTCCAGCTGCCAACATTGGTAGTGCTAATACACCAGATCCAATTGCCGCTCCTGCAATTAAGAATGAAGATAGTAATAATTTTTTAAAGTTATCCATGAGGTAATAAATCCTTAATTAATATTATTTAAATCAAGGTTATTATACACTGTTTAATGAACTATGCATAGGTGCAATGCATGATTTTCTTACATGTGAATAAGGTGTTGCGATAAAATTATAAAATAAAATTAAAGGTTTATTGATAAGTATAATTATTTTAATATCTAATAAAGTATACATGCCAAATTGAATACAGATAGTTAGTATTTTCAAATTTATATTTTCTATACATGTGCTAGCGATGATTGGGTTTATTATCACTTGAAATTGTGTGTTATTATAATGCTTTAAAATATATAATTTTATAGATTAGTAATCAAAAATATGCGTTTAAATGTATTTATTAAAAGACCAATTCTAGCAACAGTAATTTCATTAATTATTGTTCTTTGTGGTATTGTTGCATTATTTAACCTTCCTGTCAGTCAGTTTCCTGATATTTCACCTCCATCTATTTCAATTAGTGCAAGTTATCCAGGTGCCAATGCTGAAACAGGAGCCAAGGTAGTCGCTGCCCAATTAGAAAATCAGCTTAATGGTGTTTCAAACCTTATGTATATGGCGACAACAACTTCTTCTGTTGGGACAATTTCAATTTCGCTAACATATAATGTTGGTACTAATCTTAATTATGCTATAAATGAAGTATTAAATCGTTTGCAAGCTGCAATGCCGCTATTACCTAGTGTGGTTCAAAGAATGGGGGTTACAGCACGTAAAAGTTCGCCTGATATGTTAATGACTTTGGCATTTTATTCAGATCCTTATATTGACCCTGTTTGGGTAAGTAACTATTTGCAGCGTACCGTAGAGAATGACTTGTTGATGTTGCCAACTGTTGGTACAGTTAATGTATTTGGAACTGGTTCGTATGCCATTAGAATTTGGTTAGATCCGAATAAGATGCAAAGATATAAAGTTTCTACTACCGATATTAGTAATGTGATCAATGATCAAAATGAGGAATATATTGTTGGGCGAACCAACTCAGCTCCAAATAGTCAGCATGATTTATTGACTGTAAATGTTCATGGGCAACCAATGTTTAGTAAAGCTGAACAGGTTGGTAATATTGTAATTCGGAATAATAATAATCAAACAATTAGAATAAAAGATGTTGCTAGAGTTGAACTAGGAGCTAGTAGTTATACAACTATTGCTCAGACTAATTTTAGAGATGAACATGATAAATTTAAGCATTATCCATGTTCTATTATGCAGATTTATTTAATTCCTGGAGCTAATCAACTTGAAGCTAAAAATCAAATTATGGCTAAACTTGCTGAAGATGCTAAGCGTTTTCCTACTGGTTTAAAATATCGTGTAACCGTTGATAATTCTAGATTTGTAAAGGCATCGGTACAAAATGTGGTTGGTACACTTGAAACAGCATTCGTATTAGTTGGGTTAGTTATATTTTTATTTTTACAAAATTGGCGTGCTAGTTTAATTGCAATTTGTTCTATTCCTGTTGCAATTGTTGGCACTATGGCTTGTTTGTATATCTTTGGTTTTTCATTAAATACATTGAGTTTATTTGCGTTGATTTTAGCAATAGGTATTGTAGTTGATGATTCCATTGTAATTGTAGAGAATGTAGAGCGTTTGAGAGAAGAGCATCCAAACATGAGTTTAATGCAAGTTATTGAATTAACTCTACAAGAAGTTGTTGGTGCAATTATTGCTATTATGCTTGTATTAAGCGTTGTGTTTGTTCCTGTAATGGCACTTGGTGGATTAGCTGGAATTATGTATCGTCAATTTGCAGTTACAATTGCTTGTGCCGTTATACTTTCTGGGGTAGGAGCATTGACTTTCACGCCAGCAATAAGTTTGCTAATACTTAAAAAAGAAGTACACAAACCAAAAATGTTGGCATGGTTTGACCATTTTTTTGATTGGTTAACAGAAAAATATGTTCGGATGGCAACATTTTTAGTTTTACATAAAAAATCTGCTATTTCATTATGGTTTGTTGTGGTAATGATTACTGTTGGATTATTTAAGATGATTTCAATGGGATTTGTTCCTAATGAAGATCAAGGTTTGATTTTTGCAACAATAAATTTACCCTCAGCTTCAGGTTTAGCTGAAACTAAAGCTAAAGTAGATGCTTTTACCGAGAAATTAACGAAAAACCCTGGAATTTACTCAGTGGTGACAGTTACAGGTATGGATTTTTTAGATTTTGGTAATCAAAAGACCTATGCTGCATCTTTTTTTATTGTTCTTAAAGATTGGGATCAGCGTAAAACACCTGAAACGAGTGCCGATGCAATTATAAAACAAATAAATGCTGGTGGTAGAGGGGTTCCTGGTGTGACTATTCGAGCTTTCAATCAACCTCCTATGCGAGGTTTGAGCACAACTGGTGGGGTTGAGTTTTATGTAGAAGATAGAGTTGTGGGTGATGCACATAAATTACAACTTGTGTGTGAGCAACTAATGGAAAGATTAAAAGCGCATAAAGAAGTTGGTAGTGCGATTCAAACATTGGATACCAATGTACCAGAAATTTCTATTTTACCTAATGTTGAAAGAGCTTATTTTTATGGTGTAAATCTTAATAATTTATATAGTGCGATTCAAACTATATATAGTAATAATAACGTGAACTATGCATATATAATGCAAGATTTAGTCTGGGTTATTATGCAGTCTGATTATCGTTATCGGGCAACAATAGCTAATTTATCAAATGTATTTGTTCATTCTGAGCGTAACGATAGCATGGTGCCAATTAATAGTGTAGTTAATGTAACGATGGGAAGAGATGCTCAAGTAATTCAAAGGTTTAATGATTACACTGCGTCTAAATTAATCATTAATCCTGCACCAGGGTATTCGATGGGTGATGTCATGAAAGTTATTGATGAAGAAATTTTAACTTTGCCAAAAGGGTACGATTATGATTGGTTTGGAACTAGCTATATGCAACGTCAGTCACAATCAACATCTGCAACCGCGTTTGTATTCTCGTTAATAATGATTTATTTGGTTTTAGCTGCATTATATGAAATGTGGCGTTTGCCGTTTGTTGTATTGTTAGGTATTCCTTGTGCACTGTTTGGTTCTGCCGTTATATTATTGTTAAGCGGTAAGACTAATGATTTGTATTTTCAAATTAGTTTAATTGCTTTATTGGGGCTATCAGCAAAAAATATTATTTTGTTAGTTGAGTTTGCTCTACAACATTTTAAGGCTGGACATAGTGTGACAGATAGTGCTCTTTATTCATTAAGGCTAAGATTTAGACCAATTGTAATGACTTCTGTTACATTTATCTTTGGAGCTTTGCCATTAGTTTTTGCAACTGGTGCTGGAGCTAATGCTCAGCATTCAGTTGGAATGGGTATCATTGGCGGTATTTTGGGTTCTGTATTTATTGGAACTCTGTTAACGCCTGCTTTTTTTGTTATGATTATGAAGCGGAGAAAAAATTAATGTTACGCTTTTTTATTAAAAATCCAGTATTTTCATCTGTAATTTCAATTATTATTGTTTTATGTGGTTTAGTTGCAATTACTAATTTGCCGCTGGCAGAATATCCTAATATTGCTCCGCCAACAATTACAATTAGTGCACATTACCCAGGTGCTAATTCTGAAACAATTCAAAAAACCGTTGCTTCTCCTATTGAGGATCAGATTAATGGTGCGAACCAGATGATCTATATGAATTCTGTAATGTCAGGTAATGGTGATTATAATTTAGTGATTACATTTGCTACTGGTACAGATTTAAATGCTGTTATTGGTGATGTCTTAAATCGCTTGAATACTGCATTACCTATGTTGCCATCAATTGTTCAGAATCTTGGTGTAACTATGCGTAAAAGTTCACAAAACTTGCTTATGTCAATTTCTATGCAAGGAGACTCAAGGATTGATCAAGTTTATTTAAGCAATTATGTGTATCGTGCAATTTACACTGAATTAGTGCGCGTAAAAGGTGTTGGCGATGTTGAAATGGTTGGTGATAGAACTTATTCAATGCGCATCTGGTTAGACCCAAACAAAATGGCAAAATTAGGGATTACTGTTAGTGATGTTCAAAATGCAATTCAACAACAAAACGTGCAAGTGGCAGTTGGTCAAGTAGCTGCACCCCCTACAGATGGTACAAGCTTAATGGCAATTAATTTAGTCGGGCAGAGTTACTATAGTGATCCAAAACAGTTTGAAAATATTATTATTCGGTCGCAGGGAATTGAATATGTACGTTTGAAAGATATTGCCCGAGTAGAGTTAGGTGCATTTAGTTATGATACGATAAATAAATTAAATCATGACTCAACAATTGGGTTACAGATTTATTTAGATCCAAGTGCTAATCAATTAGCTGCTCATAAAGCGATTATGCAAACTATGGATAAATTAGCGAAACAATTTCCTGATGGTATTAAATATACTGTTGCATTTGATAATACTAAATTTATTAATAAGGCATTAAGTAATGTTGCTGAAACATTGCGAGACGCTTGTATTTTGGTAATCTTAGTTGTGTTTTTATTTTTACAAAAATGGCGTGCTACCTTGATTCCTATTTTAACGATTCCAGTCGCAGTTGTGGGGACGTTTGCAGGAATGTATGCTTTAGGTTTTAGTATTAATAATTTGACACTTTTTGGTTTAATATTATCCATTGGTATTGTGGTCGATGACTCAATTGTTGTGATTGAAAATGTTGAACGAATTATGGAACAGCAAAAATGCAGTGCTAGAGAAGCAAGTATCATATCAATGGAAGAAGTAGCAAGTGCTTTAGTTGCTATTGTTTTAGTGCTGTGTTGTGCATTTATTCCTTCAGCTTTTTTAGGTGGCTTAACAGGGATTTTATATCAGCAGTTTGCAGTTACGATTGCAATTTCTGTTGTTCTATCTGGTATAGTTGCTTTAACTTTAACTCCAGCATTGTGTGCTATTTTTCTAAAAGACTCAGCGCATCACCAAGTTAAAAGTAAATTTTTTATTGGATTTAATAATGGTTTTGAAAAGTTAACTGATTTATATATTAACGCAGTTAAGTATTTACTTAATCACAGAAAAAAATTTATGATAGTGTTTAGTGGTGTACTTGTTTTAACTGGATTTATTTATTATATAATGCCAGTTGGGTTTATACCAAATGAGGATAAAGGTTTTTTTACTACTCAGATAACGTTACCTAATAACTCATCAATTGAAAGAACTAGTAAGGTAGTTGATCGTTATATTACAAATTTACTTGGTGATAAAGAAAATGTAGATAATACGGTAAGTTTAATTGGTATAGATGAATTACATGCGGGTTCAATTAAAACGAATGTAGCAACAGTTACGACTGATTTAGTTGATTGGGATCACAGAAGATCTGATGTTAATCAATTAATTGATAAAGCTAATGAATATGGTCAGCAAGATAAGGATGCAAAATTTATTGCGTACAACCAACCTGCTATTGATGGATTAAGTAATACAAATGGTGTTGAGATGTATATTCAGGATAAAGTTGATGGTAGTTATTTTAATCTTGATAAATATGCTAAACAAATTACTAATGAGCTAAATAAAAATCCCAATATAGCTCGTAGTTATTATAATTTTAATCCCTACAACCAAGCTTTTAGTGTTTTAGTTGATGTTGAAAGAGCAAAATTTTATGGATTAACTGTATCTGATGTATATGGCGCTTTGGAAGCGAATTACGGACCTGATTTGGTTAATTATTTTTATCGAATGGGTGATTTATTTTGGGTAACGATACAGAGTGATTATCCATATCGCCGTTCTCCTGAACAAATAAATAATTTAATGGTACGTAATGAGAGTGGAAGCATGGTACCAGTTAACTCTATTGTATCATCATCTATGACGACATCTCCTGATGTAATTGAGCGTTTTAATGATTATTTAGCAACTAAAATTGTTGTTGAGCCTAAAAATGGTGTGACAATTCAGCAAACTATGCAATATATGGCTGCTGCTGCTGAGAAAATTTTACCTAAGGAATATAGTTATACTTGGTATGGTGTTAGTTATCAACAAGATAGTGGCGGAGCTACTTCAGCTTTTGCTTTCGCCTTTGGTATGGTAATGATTTTCTTAGTGTTAGCTGGTCAATTTGAAATGTGGCGCTTACCGCTAGTTGTAATTATGGCTATACCATTTGCTTTATTTGGTGCTGGAGCTATTCTCTTTATTAGAGGGTTAGATAATGATTTATACTTTCAGATAAGTTTAATTACACTACTGGGTTTATCAGCCAAAAACTCTATTTTAATTACTGAATTTGCAATAGATCACTGGCGAGCAGGAAGTTCTACTGTAGATTCAGCTTTAATTGCAGCTCGCCAAAGATTTAGACCAATTATAATGACTTCATTAGCATTTATTTTAGGTACTTTGCCATTGGCAATCGCACATGGTGCTAATTCCAATGCAGAACACTCTGTTGGGACTGGTATTATAGGTGGAATGTTGGGTTCTACTTTAATTTCAATTATTTTTGTTCCTTTATTTTTTGTTGTTGTAATGGGTAATAAACAAAGACCTATTGACTCTAAAGATGAATAATTTATTAATTGTAAAAACTTTGTCAATTTAATTGCTAATGGTTTTATTTATATAACGCTTTGATTTGTATTGTTAAAATGGTGTTTATTTAATTTATTATAAAAAAAAGTGTGTTTTTACTTGACGTGATGATGTGTATTAGATATAATAAGTACCTCATCAAAGGAGAGGTTACCCAAGCGGCCAACGGGTCCGGACTGTAAATCCGGCGGTTTTACCTTCGCAGGTTCGAATCCTGCCCTCTCCACCAAGTAACGCATACAGCGTAAAAAGTTTCAAAAATTCTTGCAAAATAAATTCCAATGTATTAGAATGATGCCAGAATTAAAAAAGACACTGAACGTAGTGCGGGAGTAGCATAGTGGTAATGCAGAAGCCTTCCAAGCTTATGACGAGGGTTCGATTCCCTTCTCCCGCTCCAACTCAGGTTAAAAAATAAATGCATAAGCCCAGGTGGCTCAGGGGTAGAGCACTCCCTTGGTAAGGGAGAGGTCGCCAGTTCGATTCTGGTCCTGGGCACCAGCTTGTTAATTTCAATTTTATCTCACTATTTGGAGTTTTGTAAAATGGCTAAAGAGAAATTTGAACGTACGAAACCGCACGTAAACGTTGGAACAAT
>DYTA01000049.1 GCA_020726205.1 Nitrosospira multiformis | reverse complement strand
ACCCAAAACTACTGCTAGAATTTTTTTCATAATTACAATGCTCCTTCCACAAAGCACAATTGGTTTTAAATTTTAGGAACTTAAACTAAAATTTATTTTCTTAACTTAATTGTTTGTTGGATTTGTATACAATCCATTTTATTTCTCACTCCGATAATATAACATAAATTTGAGCCAAT
The DNA here is from genome assembly GCA_020726205.1 of Nitrosospira multiformis. Taxonomy (GTDB): domain Bacteria; phylum Pseudomonadota; class Gammaproteobacteria; order Burkholderiales; family UBA11063; genus Aquella. Next base: position 7,731 of record DYTA01000049.1, on the reverse strand, counting down.
TATAAACCAAAACAAGCAAAACACCCCTACTTTTGCAATAAAAACCTATTTTTTAGGATTTTATGTTGCTTTTATACACACATCTAACTACCCGCTATAAAATAACCATTAATTTTTTAATGTAACTCTAAGTTAATTTTCAAAGCAACAAATCATCAATTCAAATTCTCTAAATAGGATAAATGTTATAATAATAACCTTTTATATATAAATAACAAAGGGTCTAGCTAATCATGCATGACAACAAGATCATAAAATTTCAACACGTAAGTAAAATATATACAGATAACATTATTGCAATAGACAATCTTAGTTTTGATATTGAAAAAGGTGAATTAGTATTTTTAGCCGGTCACTCTGGTGCAGGTAAATCAACAATTTTAAAATTAATTGCAGGAATTGAAACCGCTACCAAAGGAGATATTTTAGTATCAGGAACTAATTTATCAATTACCAGTCAAAACTATCGAACATTCATTCGTCAGCATATTGGATTTGTATTTCAAGATCACAAAATTTTGTTTGACCGCAATGTATTTGATAATGTGCGTCTAACACTTGATATATTAAGTAAATATTCTGAAAAGGAAATACACGAACGAGTTGTAAACGCTTTAGAAAGTGTTGGTTTAGAACATAAGATTAATTCTAGACCGGAGCAATTATCTGGAGGTGAACAACAACGATTATGTATTGCACGAGCAATCGTCCATAAACCTAAAATTTTATTAGCTGATGAACCAACTGCTAATTTAGACCGAGCTAATGTTCTCAAAATTTTAGAATTATTTAAAAAATTTCATAGTTCTGGTGTAACAATTATTATATCTGCACATGATGAATCAATTTTAAGTGACTATGGTAAACGTATTTTGCAATTAAGCAATGGAAGATTTAGAGGTTAATTACAATGCAAAAATTCACACAACATCACAATAATTTTGCACAAGCATGGATTACAATGCTAAAACATCCATTAGAGCATTTTATTAACATTTTAGTACTTGCATTAATAATAGGAATCTGCGCAGCTGGTTTATCACTTAATAATAGCTTAAATAACTGGCAACAAAAAAATGTAAGTTACCCACAAATGATGCTTTATTTAGATCATAATGCAAACCAAGCTGACATTGAAAACATTGAAAAAATATTAAATAATGTAGCAAAAAACACAATCCGTGATTACAAATACATTAGTAAACAACAAGCACTGACTGAGCTACAGCAAGATAAACAAATGAAATCAATTGCATCAGATGTAATTGATCCCAATAACAATCCATTACCAGATGTATTAATAGTTAATACCGCAACGGCTGAAAGTACAATATTAGCAAAACTAAATACACAATTATCACAACTGCCAATGGTTGATAATATTCAATTAGATATGAATTATGCTAATAAAATACAACAATTACTAAGTTTTACAAGTAAAATTAGTACTATGGCTCAAGCTTTATTTATCCTAGTACTAAGTTTAGTTATTTATAATATGGTTAGACTACAAATGATGCTAAAGAGTGATGCAATTAAAGTATCTCGCTTAATAGGTGCTAGTGATAGTTTTATTATGATGCCATTATTTCATTATGCGATATGGCAAGTCACACTTGCATACCTTTTAGCATGTGGGATTTTAAAATTAATGACTGCAAATTTAAATAATTTATTTGCTAATTTTGGAGCATTATTCGGAAAAGGATTTGAGTTTACAACTTTATCAATTGCTGAATTCGGATTAATGTGGTTAGTAATTATTGTTTTTACAATATTTACTGTATTTCTAGCTGTACGCTGGGTATTTAGAAATAGTTACACTCAATAATATGGAAAACTTACACAATTTAAAATTAAGCGATTTTGATTACCAATTACCTGATGAGTTGATTGCAAGTGAACCTCTTCCGTCAAGAAGTGACAGCAGACTGCTTATTGTTAAAGATAATTTTGAAGATCGCAAATTTCACGATATAATCAATTATTTAAATACTGGAGACTTATTAGTTTTAAATAATACAAAAGTTGTCAAAGCAAGGCTATTTGGACAAAAGCCAAGTGGTGGTAAAGTAGAGGTCATGCTTGAGCGAGTAATTAGCAATCAGGAAATTATTGCACATATTAGAACTAGTAAATCTATAAAAATTGGTATGCTCATTGAATTACCAGGTGATATTACTATGGAAGTAATTAAACGCCTAGATAATATTTTTGCTCTACGAATTCTAAATAATATTGATATCTATCAATATTTAGAACAGTATGGTAACTTGCCTCTTCCACCATACATGCACCGTCAAGCCGCAATTGAAGATGAGAATCGCTATCAAACAGTATTTGCACAACACAATGGCTCTGTAGCGGCACCAACTGCAGGTCTACACTTTACACCAGAATTAATTGCACAAATTAAGGCAAAAGGTGTAAATATTGCATATGTTACTCTACATGTAGGTTCTGGAACATTTAAACCTGTTAGTGTTGAAAATATTTCCGAACATAAAATGCACAGTGAACTATTTGAAATTACTAAAGATACTATAGAGCTAATCAAAGAAACTAAGAAAAAAAATGGTGCTATTATTGCAGTTGGAACAACTAGCCTAAGAACGTTAGAGTCAATTGCTCAGCGAGGATTACACCCTCAACAAGGTGAAACTGATATTTTTATTACCCCAGGTTTTAAATTTAAACTAGTAGATAAGTTAATTACTAACTTTCATTTACCTAAATCTACCTTGCTAATGCTAGTCTCAGCTTTTAGTGGCAAAAGTAAAATTAATTTAGTCTATCAGCATGCGATTACAAATAAATATCGTTTTTTTAGTTATGGTGATGCTATGTTACTAACTAATCAGGAATATAATTGTGGAACAAAATAAAACTCATTTTGGATTTAAAACTGTCGAAGAAAACAAAAAAGCAGATTTAGTTGCAGATGTCTTTCATTCGGTTGCAAATAATTATGATATTATGAATGACATAATGTCTATGGGGATGCACAGAATTTGGAAACAATTTACATTCTTTACTGCAGAATTAAAAACAGGTCATAAAGTATTAGATATTGCTGGTGGTACTGGCGATATGACCAAAGGATTTAAAAAAATTGTCGGAGATAGTGGAGAAGTTTGGCATACAGATATTAACTCTTCAATGCTAAAAGTTGGCAGAGATCGATTACTAAATGAAGGTATTTTAACGCCACAATGCTTGTGTGATGCCGAGAAGCTACCATTTCCTGATAATTATTTTAATGCTGTATGTGTGTCATTTGGCTTACGAAATATGACTCATAAAGAAATTGCTTTAAGCGAAATGTATCGTGTTTTAAAGCCAGGCGGTTTTCTGATGGTATTAGAGTTTTCTAAAATTTATAAACCGTTAGCCAAATTATATGATTTATATTCTTTTAAATTTCTACCAATGATGGGAAAATTAATTGCCAAAGATGCTGAAAGTTACCAATATTTAGCAGAATCAATTCGAATGCATCCAGATCAGGAAACATTAAAAAAAATAATGCTTGATGTTGGATTTGCAAAAGTAAAATATCATAATCTAACATTAGGCGTTACAGCTTTACATAAAGGTTATAAAATATAATGTTGAGCTCTTTGGTAATCAAAGCATTCAACTTAATTTTGAATGCAAATCCACAAACACAAACTAAGTTAAAAAAATTAGCAACAAAACTTATAGAACTAAAGTTACCATTATTCACTATTAATGTTATTATTGCCCCAGATGGAACTTTTGAGTCAGAAGACTGTGTACCTGCAGATTGCTCTATTACAATACCTATTAGTAGCAGTAGTTATTTTCTACATCATAATCAAGTACAAGCGTTTCAAAATTTGCTAATCCAAGGTGATAAAAATCTTGCACAAGACTTTATTATGATTTTGGCAACTCTTGATATTTCTAATATTCTATATCAACATAATTCGCCTACACTAGGTATTTTATCAATAAAAATAGAAAAAACACTAAAGCAAATTATTAACTATGCACAATTAATTAACAAAAATGCTAGTTTATCAACAAGCCAATATATACAATATGAAGCCCAAGTAATTGTTGATAAATATCAGATTGATAATTTTTGTAATCAAGTTGATGAATTAAAAGAAAAAACTGATCTTTTAGCTCTACGAATAGAAAGAATAAAATAGATGCTGCGAACCATTAGGATGATAAAAATTATCGTTACTTTTAAACGATATGGATTATTTCAAATTCTTAAAATACATAATAAAACTAGCAAATTTGCCAAGTTATTAGAACTAAGTTTATGGTTTATTCCACAAAAGTATCCACAAAAAACATTACCAATAAGAGTAAAGTTAGCCTTTGAACATTTGGGTCCTGTATTTGTCAAATTTGGACAATTGCTCTCAACTCGTCCTGATTTATTACCAAGTGATTTTCTAGCACAACTGTCATTATTACAAAGTCAAGTTAAGCCATTTGATTCTCAACAGTCAAGAAGAATTATTGAAAAATCTTTAGGTTTCAATTTAGATGATATTTTTAGTGAGTTTAGCATAGATCCTGTTGCATCAGCATCAATAGCACAAGTGCATAAAGCTATATTAATAAGTAGTGGTCAAGAAGTAGCAGTAAAAGTATTACGCCCAAATATTACTAAAACAATTGATAAAGACATAAGTGTATTAAAATCTGTGGCATGGATTGTTGAAAAATTATTTAGTGATGGAAAACGCTTAAAACCAAGAGAAATTATTAAAGAGTTTGATGATACAATTCATGGCGAATTAGACTTTTTACAAGAAGCAGCAAATAGTGCTGAATTAGCAAGATTACATGCTAAAGACAATAAAATTATTATCCCCAAAATATTTTATGACTACTCCAGTAAAGATGTTATTGTTATGGAGTGGATGCATGGTACACCAATCTCAGATATTGAGCAACTAAAAGCTAAAAACATCGATCTAGTTCGATTATCACATTATGGAGTAGAAATATTCTATACTCAAGTATTTCATTTTGGATTTTTCCATGCAGATATGCACCCAGGTAATATTCTGTGTACTGATGATGGAAAATATGTAGCATTAGATTTTGGAATTGTTGGTTGTTTATCTGATGAAGACAAGCGATACTTGGCAATTAATATTCTAGCTTTTTTTAATCGAGATTACAAAAAAGTTGCAATCACTCATGTTGAATCAGGATGGGCACCAAAAAACACACCAATAGAGCAATTTGAAAATGCAATTCGAGCAGTATGTGAACCAATATTTAATAAACCAATAGCTCAAATTTCATTCGCTCAAGTATTGATTAAGCTATTTCAAGTATCTCGACGATTTGGGATTGTTGTCCAACCTCAATTAATTCTATTACAAAAAACAATAGTAAATGTAGAGGGTCTTGGTCGCTCACTTAATCCTGAACTAGATCTATGGAAAACAACCAAGCCAATTCTAAATAAATGGCTACGTGAGCAAATGGGGATTAAAGGTTTTCTTCGTAATCTTAAAGAAGAATTGCCTTACTGGTCATATTTAATGCCCAATTTACCTCGTAATTTTGCTACTACTCTAACTAAATTACAAGAACGTAATCAATTAAATGAGAGTTTTAATCAATTAGCTATAAGCTATAAGCGAATGAATTACTTACTAATAGTATTAGTAATTGTTTTAATTATTATTTTGGTGACAAAAATCTAATGAATTACGCCCTAATCTTTGACAACAATCAATATCAATTTTGTAAATTATTAACTACAGAAAAAAAACACTCGGTAATTCAAGCGTTAGAAAATAAAATTGATAAAAAAATTAAAAATGAAAATTTAATTCTAAGCTTCAGCCAAGATCCTTCTTTATTTAAAGATAAAATTACCAACTTAAAAGAAAATTTTGATTTTGAGCTTCTATGGGAAATATCTGGAGATAAAGATCAATGGTCATGGACAGAGTTAATTGAGCTATATTTTGGCGAGTTTAATTTAATTAATCAGCTAACAATTTTTTTAGCAATTTGCGACCCTTCAATTTATTTCATATATTTAGGTGAACAAAAATTCAAACGATGTGCACCTGAAGAAGTTGTAATGCGCAAACTACAAATACAAAAGCAAATTGAATATCAAATCAAATTTGATTCATTGTATGCAACACTATTTGCCTTACAAAAACCAGAATGGAAAATTGATCCACTATCTTTAGTTAATAAACCAGATAAAAATTCATTAGAATATAAAGTAACAAGTAAAGTTTGTAAAGATTTAAAACTAACAATATTAGAGTTACTATTTAAAATTGGATATATTGAGTCAATAGAGGATTTACTCATCACAAGTTTTAAAAAACAGTATTTTCCTCTAGGTACAGAACTTTCCCCTATAGAGATATTAAGTAATGACAACAATATTCCACTAAATCAACGAAATAAAGTTTTTTCGATTGATGATTCCTTAACTACAGAAATAGATGACGCTTTTTCAGTACAATATTTACCAAATGACAATATGATTGTTGGTATTCATATCTCTGCACCGTCTTTAAACCGTGATTTATTATCTATTGCAAGTGAACGATTATCAACTGTATATTATCCTGGGCATAAAATTACTATGTTACCAGAAAATATAATTGCATATTACAGCCTTGACCAAGGAAAAATATTACCTGTAGTAAGTATTTATTTTACTATAGATAAAGAATTTAATATCCTACACCAAGAGTCTAAGCTTGAACAAGTAATGATTAGTGATAACTTACGAACTGAAAATTTAGAACAATTTTTTAATGCTGAAAATTTAGAACAGACACATAACTACCCTTATGAATCAGAGCTAAAATTATTACATAAATTTGCACTTCAACTTGAAGATAAACGAGGTAAATCTAGTGTAAATCAATTAATGATTGATTATAACTTTTTGTTTGATAATGGTAAAATTTCAATTAAACCAAGAGTAAGAGGAAATCCAATAGATAAATTAGTTAGTGAATTAATGATCTTAGCTAATTGTAGCTGGGGGAGAATGTTAACAAATGCATTTATTCCAGCTATTTATAGAGTAAAACAACCAATGCAACCAGTAACTATGACTCTAACTCCAAATTCACATACTGGATTAAATGTTGATTATTATACATGGGCTACATCACCATTAAGACGAGCGGTAGATTTAGTTAATCAATCACAAATTATTAGTTTACTTACTAAACAAAAACCACTCAATACAGCAGACTTTGCAGTTGCAAATGTAGTTGAAAACTTTGATACAACATACAGTGCATATTTGAAATTTCAAGATAGTCTAGAACGTTACTGGTCATTGCGCTATTTGGAACAAGAAAATATTAAACAAATTAAAGCAACATTTACCTGGCGAAATAATGTTCAGCTAGATGGCGTTCCTATAATGTTAGATGTTAGTACACAAACCAAAGCTCAACCTCAAGGGAGTGAAATCATATTAGCAATAGATAATATAAATTTTTTAACTCAAAGTTTTGATTTTAAAATAATTAACTAAAGTTCGGAGTTATTATACATAACTCCATTCTTTATTTGACTGCATAAATCAAAAATATTATCTTTTAATATTATGATTATTATTACAAAATTTTTAAAAGTTGTATAGAAATTATTAGTTTATTTTAATCATTGCAACCGTTGAAAAACATCTTGAACCAAAATACTATCAAATAGCACAAGCTAACCTAAATAATAATGTTATTT
>DYTA01000048.1 GCA_020726205.1 Nitrosospira multiformis | reverse complement strand
TCATTAGGATAATTTGTTTAAATAATATTTAAATTATTGCTATTTGAAATACTTATCAAACCATCACTCTTGTGTTTTTTATTAAGAACTGACTTGTTTAAGGTATAATTATTTATTTAATTTTCTCAATAAATTATTAATCATGATAAATTATAGTATGATAGATTCATTATCATTATAACTTCATTGGTTAATTTAATTTATTATACGTTAGGTTCCCATGAAATACATAACAAACTTTAATACATTATTAAAAAATTTAATACTCATCTCAATTTTATTTACTGCATTCGGATTATTTATGCCATTAACAAGCACCTCTTTTGGTCCTTGGTATGGTTCTATTGCTAAATATATTGTTATTGATCACAATTGGTCAGATTTAATGTTGAGCAATCAAGATTGGCTAGATAAGCCACATTTTCCATTTTGGATGTCAGCTGTTTCATTTAAAATATTTGGGATAAACTCTTTTGCTTACATGCTCCCTGGGTTTTTATTTCATTTATTAGGTGCATTATATACCTATAAGTTAGCGAATTGTTTATATAACAACAAAACCATCTCCCTACTAGCAACGCTTATTTATCTTACTGTATTTCATTTAATGATGTCTGCAATTGATGTACGAGCTGAGGCTTACTTACTTGGGCAAATTATGCCTGCTGTATATTACTGGTTAAAATATAATAACAAATTTAGCTTAAAGTATTTACTGCTTGGTGCAATATTCACTGGCATGGGACTAATGACCAAGGGAATTTTTGTTATCATTACAATCGTGAGTGGTTTGTTTTGTATTTGGGTTTATCAAAAAAAACTAATCAATATAATTCACCCTAAGTGGCTTCTCGCTTTAGGATTATCTTTTGTATTTGCGGTACCTGAATTTATTGCTTTATACCTACAATTCGATCTCCACCCTGAAAAAATTGTTTTTGGTCATACACATGTTTCTGGATTACGCTGGTTTTTTATTGATAGCCAATTTGGGAGATTTTTTGGTACTGGTTACATCGTTAGTAGTAATCCACCACCATTACATCAATTATTTTTTATCCATACATTTTTATGGGCATTCCTACCATGGTCTCTAATTTTCCCAGGTGCAATATATTATAGCATTAAAGGATTTAAATCTCATAGAGTAGAAGATAAGTTTGCTACAGTTTTCTTATTAGGTAATTTCTGGATTAGTTTCATCATGTTTAGCGTGACTTCTTTTCAGGTAGATCACTATACTAATATAATTTTTCCTTTTGCTGCAATAATGTGTGCCAAGTTTCTCGTTGATAAAATTAACACTAATCATAAAATATTTATTATCCAACAAAGTTTAGCATTATTAATGATTGGATTATTAGGAATAATAATTGGCTTAATTTTCCACGGCTGGATATTACTAATTATGGTTTGCATCGAAATAGCAGTAATTTTATCAATTATAAAATTTTGGGGACAAATTCCTTTCTGTAAAGCAATTATTTTTGCAGTCATGGCAATTTGGACAACTTTTATTAGTTATAGTTTTATAAGTGGCACAATTTATCATCAATATGATACAGGATACTTAGCCTCAAAAATAACTAACCAACAACCACAAATTAGCGTTGTGGATTATAATTTTGATTCACGAGCATTAGAGTTCTATGTTAAAAATCATTATTATAAAGCTGATAATATTACACAATTACCACATGAAAAATCATACTATCTGATTACTAAACAACAAAATTGGCTAGAGATAGCGCCGCATTTTATTAATGCTACGGTAGTTGCCCAAATAAAAGGTAATACTCCTGAAAATGTTTTACCACATTTAATTAATCATCAAGAGCTATTAAACCATCTTGATACTTATAATATTGTTTTAATTAAGAACTAAAAATGTCAAATACATCTGAAAAAATTGCGATTGCCCCAATGCTTGACTGGACTGACCGTCATTATCGATATTTTATGCGTTCAATTACGAAGCACACTACGCTATATACTGAAATGATAGTAGCGGATGCAATTCTACATGGTAATCGAGATAAATTACTTGGTTTTGATGGTTCTGAACAACCATTAGTTGTGCAATTAGGTGGTTCAGAACCACATAAATTAGCCCAAGTTGCCAAGATATGTCAAAACTATGGATATAAAGAAATTAATCTTAATTGTGGCTGCCCTTCTGACCGAGTTCAGGCTGGTAGATTCGGAGCTTGTCTCATGCGAGAACCAGATTTAGTAGCTGATTGTGTAAAAGCAATTCAAGATGCAACAAATTGTGAAGTACACGTCAAACATCGAATTGGACTAGATTATAATTATGATTATGAATACTTAGCTAATTTCGTACAAAAAATTTCAGCAACTAGTAGTAAAAAAATAATTGTTCATGCCAGAAATGCTGTCTTAAAAGGCTTAAGTCCAAAAGAAAATCGTGAAATACCACCACTACGTTATGATTTTGTTTATCAACTTAAAAATGATTTCCCAGAACTAAAAATAATGCTCAATGGCGCAATTAAAACTAATGAAGAAATAACTCAACATCTAAAAATAGTTGACAGTGTTATGATTGGTCGTGAAGCTTACTACAATCCATACTTATTTGCTGATTTTGATCAACGTTATTATGCTGACAAATCAACTCCAAAAACTCGATATGAAATAGCATGTGAAATGATTAATTACTTATCACAAGTACAAGAAAATGGTGGAAAATTACATAATGTAACACGACATATGATTGGTTTATATCATGGCTGTAAACGAGCAAAAATATGGCGACAACAACTAACAACACAATTAATCAAAAGCAATAACCTTGATGATTACATTAGACTCGTTGAGTTTGTCGAGCAAGAGTAACTTATAAAAAAGCCCTAGTTTATTTTTAACTAGGACTTTTAACAACATCGACTAAAATTAAGCAAGTTTTGCTTGTAAATTTTTATCTAAAGCATCTAAGAAATCTTCTGTGTATAGATATTGCTCTGGACTTACTTTATTTCCATGAATGCATACTGCTAAATCTTTAGTCATTTTTCCTGATTCAACAGTTTCAACACAAACTTGTTCTAAAGTATTACAAAAATCAATCAAAGCTTGATTATTGTCTAAACGACCACGATGAGCTAAACCACGAGTCCAAGCAAAAATAGATGCAATTGGATTTGTTGAAGTTTTTTTGCCTGCTTGATGATCTCTATAATGACGAGTCACAGTACCATGAGCCGCTTCAGCTTCCATTGTTTTACCATCTGGAGTAACTAAAACCGAAGTCATTAAGCCTAATGAACCAAAACCTTGTGCGACTGTATCTGATTGCACATCGCCATCATAGTTTTTACATGCCCACACAAAATTACCATTCCATTTCAATGCAGATGCCACCATATCGTCAATTAAACGATGTTCATAGCTAATCCCTGCTGCTTCAAATTGCGCTTTATAATCAGCCACATAAATTTCTTGGAAAATATCTTTAAAACGACCATCATATTTTTTTAGAATAGTATTTTTAGTTGATAAATATAATGGCCATTTTTTACTTAATGCCATATTAAAACAAGCGTGAGCAAAACCACGAATCGATTCATCTGTATTATACATACCCATTGCAACACCATCACCTTGATAATCATAGACATCATGAGCCTCAGGCTGTCCACCTTCAGGTGTAAATGTAATAGTTAATTTACCTTTACCTTTAGTTACAAAATCAACCGCTTTATATTGATCTGCGTGTGCATGACGACCAATTACAATTGGAGCTGTCCAATTTGGAACTAAACGAGGTACATTTTTACAAATAATTGGCTCACGAAACACTGTTCCATCTAGAATATTACGAATTGTTCCATTTGGTGATTTCCACATTTTTTTTAAATTAAATTCAGTTACACGTGCTTCATCAGGTGTAATAGTTGCACATTTAATACCAACATTATATTTTTTAATTGCTTCCGCAGATTCGATTGTCACTTTATCATCTGTAGCATCACGATTTTCCATACCTAAATCATAATATTTAATATCTAAATCAAGATATTGTAAAATTAATTTTTCTTTTATAAATTTCCAGATAATTCTGGTCATTTCATCTCCATCAAGCTCAACAACTGGATTTGCAACTTTAATTTTTTGCATTTGGATTAGTCCTTATGAAAATTAACTACTATAATAAAATTAGACGAAATTACTATTTTTTTGAAGTGCGAAAATTATAACATAGTTAATTACTCAACGTTGGCATTTGTTCTAACCATTAATTTTATTATTTTTAACCTAAATTTTGCCAAAAAACAAAAAGTTGACTAAAATACAATGATATATATTATGCTATAATCTTTATCTTTTATTAATCTTATATAGTTGAGAAATTTAAAATGCCAATAATTAAAGTATTACCACATGAAGAGCTATGTCCTAATGGTGCAGAATTTGAAGTTGAAAACAATAAAAATCTTTGCAGAATTTTACTCTCTCACGGGATTGAAATAGATCACGCTTGTGAAATGTCATGCGCATGCACTACCTGCCATGTTGTTATCAAAAAAGGTTTTGAATCATTAGGCGATGTTGATGAAATGGAAGAAGATTTATTAGATCGAGCATGGGGATTAACTTCTCAGTCTAGGTTATCATGTCAAACAAGAATTGGTGATGAAGATCTAATTATTGAAATCCCTAAATATACGGTTAATCATGCGAAAGAAGGATAATCCTTAACAGGGTTTAGATAACATGAATAAAAATAATAAACACAGTGTATTTTTAGCACATAATGAAACTGGTAACGTTGCCCATGGTGATGCTGGACATAATAATCTAGATAATGTAACAATAAGCCATAATGGCGAAGATCATCAACACCATCATAATCTTCGTAAAACTAGTGGTAAATTACTATTTTGGTGTTTAATTGCTACCTTTAGTTTTTCTCTAGTTGAAGGGGTAAGTGGCTACATTATTAACTCTATTGCATTACAATCAGATGCTGTGCATATGATGACAGATGCAGCAGGATTAATGATTGCTTATTTTGCTAATGTTATATCAAAGAAACCAGCAACAACGAATTTAACTTTTGGCTATGGAAAAGCTGAAGTTCTTGGTGCTTTAATAAACTGTATGTTTACCACAGTTCTTACAATCTGGTTATTTTTTCAAGTTATTTCACGCTTTTTAGATCCAGTAGAAATACATGGAGCAAGTTTATTTATCGTAGCAAGTCTTGGATTTTTGGTTAATGGTGTAATAGTCTGGGTATTATCTAAAAACACACAGTCTTTAAATACTAAGGCTGCAATGATTCATGCTTTAGGAGATTTATTTGGTTCACTAGTTGCAATAATAGCTGGTGGCATAATTTATTTTACAGGATGGTCATTAGCAGATCCAATTTTATCATTAGTTGTAATTATTTTACTGATAGTATCAAACTTTAAACTAATGAAAAAATCTGCAATCATTCTAATGGCAGGAGTTCCTGAGCATGTAAATTATGAACAAGTTGGACAAGATTTATTAGATATTGATGGAATATTAGATGTGCATGATTTACATATCTGGTATATGTCAGCTAATCAAACAGCTCTAGCGGCACATGTTGTTGCATGTAATCAACAGGACTGGCCTGAAATATTAATGAGTTGCCAAAAAATGCTATTAACTAAATATCAAATTGACCATGTAACTCTTCAACATGAATTTGATGAAGTAAAATGTAAAGATACAGGTTGCTGCCCTGAGTAGAGCAAAGTAATAAAAAAGGTACCTAATTTATTAGATACCTTTTTTATTATCATAATTCAAATTACTTTTGATAACGATCAATTGAATCTTGAACTTCTTTAATTGCAGCTGCTTTATCCTCAACACCAGATAATTTCACCCATTTTCCTTTTTCTAACTTTTTATAGTTTTCAAAGAAATGAACAATTTGTTGAACTTGTAATGAAGGTAAATCTTCTAATGTTTCAACTTCAGCATATAACGGACAAACTTTTTTTGTAGGAACTGCAATAATTTTTGCATCCACACCGCTTTCATCTTCCATGCGTAACACACCTAAAGGACGACATTTTACAACTGCGCCATAAGCTACAGGATATGGTGTAATTACAACTACGTCAGCAGGATCTCCATCCTCAGATAAAGTACTTGGGATAAAACCGTAGTTTGCAGGATAAGACATTGCTGTACCAACAAAACGATCGACAAATAATGCGCCAGAATCTTTGTCCATTTCATACTTAACTGGTGGTGCACCAGCAGGTATTTCAACAACTACATTAAACTCTTCAGCAGAACCAATACTAACTTTTTTCAAATCCATTGTGAACTCCTCATCAATAAGATAGTTTAAATTAATTTTAAGATGTATAATTATACATTGAGAAAGCACTTAAAAGCAAATAAAGCGCTTATTATGATAAAAAAGAATTGAGGATTTTATGTTTGATCGTACCATTGTTGAATTTGATAAAATATTAAAAAATTTGTTTAATAAACCATTATCAACACGCCCTCACCCAGATGTTAATATACAAGATGGTGAATTTACTGATGATGAACAAAAACATATTATTGGTTTAATGCGAATTAATCATTGTGGTGAAATTTGTGCCCAAGGTTTGTATCAAGGACAGGCAATAACTGCACGAGATACAAGTAATAAACAAGCATTTGAAGAAGCTGCATATGAAGAGGTTGAACATTTAGCATGGACTGAACAAAGAATTTTAGAACTAGGTGGAAAAACTAGCATTTTAAATCCACTATTTTATGCTGGTAGTTTAGCAATTGGAATTGGTGCTGGATTACTAGGAGATAAATGGAATTTAGGGTTTTTAGAGGAAACAGAAAAACAAGTTGAAAGTCATCTAGTGGATCATCTAAATCAACTACCAGAGCATGATAATAAAAGCAAAGCAATTTTAGAACAAATGAAAATTGACGAAATAAAACATGCGCATATGGCTCATGATTTTGGAGCGGCTGAATTACCTAGTTTTGTAAAAAATATTATGCAAGCAACATCAAAAATAATGACTAAAGCTGCATATCGTTTGTAAAATTTTAATCAATAAATATCAATAAAACAAGCACTAATTTATTAGTGCTTGTTTGCTAACTATTTATCTTGATAAACAACTTTTATACCAGTACAATCACCTTTACATACCTGATAAGGTTTTACATCGGCACAATAACTAGGCTGTTTACTTTTAGGTAAATCAGTACATGCAGAATATGGTTTATCTGGGCCACAAATACCTGTTTTGCAAGGTTGTGTGCACAAATCAATAGCCTTCAGCCACCCTTTATAACCTAAAATAGTCAAACTACAGCCTGGAATGCTTCTATCACAAGATTGATATTCACAACCAACCTCTCCTTTAGAGCATGATATTTCTACTTTTTGGCAACTAAGCGGTCCATTATAATCATGCACATAAAACGTTGAACCCGCACAAGTATAGGTACTACATGGAGCATTAACAAAAGTAGAATCAGAACAATCACCGCTACACCCTACTGCAGCTGGATAACCACACAATACTATTCCTTGACAACTACCAGAACATGCATACCAGGAACGAATTGCTGGATTACACATTACTTTACCATCATTATCCGTCACAGTAAAATCAAGTCCAGAAATCCCTGACTTATCCATTTGCTCTTGTACATAATCTGACTTAGGATTAGCACACTTATCATCAGTAGGAAAAGTTGATCCTTCAGTACTACATTGAATACATTCACCAGGAGCTTTATCCGTACCACAAGTATCAGGTAATGGGCTTGGAGTAGCAGTAGGAACTATTGTAGGCGTACTAGTTGGCGTTGGGGTTGTTGTCGGAGTTGGGGTTGGTGTGCTATGACAACTAAGATCCCAAGGACGACAAGTTGGGGTAGAAGTAGGAGCAGGTG